>JAQVKV010000349.1 GCA_028694545.1 Zavarzinia sp.
TGTCCCGGCTGATCGCCTGGGCATATATCGAGGGGTCCGAGTGATGTCGCGCCGCGAGTGCGTTGATCTCTTGCTTCGGGCGTGGCGGGCGGAACGCGGGCTGACCCAGGCGCAAGCCGCCGACGTACTGGGGATGCCGCTGCGGACCTATCATGGCTTCGAGGGCGGGCGCACTTGCTCCTACGCAGGGGTGCTGCGAAAGCTGATCTCGCTGCTGTAGCCCCCAACCGGGGACGGTCCCGGCCGGTCTGATATGACCCGCGCGGGGGCGCGATCATGGGGGCATGTCGAGCCCCAGTTCCTCCCCGGCCGGAAGGCCGCACCTTGAAGACGGCCGCTTTCGGGTGGCCGTCGATTTTCTGCTCGCGCACGAGGGCGGGCTGGTCGACGACAAGGACGATCCGGGCGGAGTGACCAATTTCGGGGTGTCGCTCCGTTTCGCGCGGCGTGCCGGCGACCTGGACGGCGACGGGCATCTCGATCTCGATTTCGATGGCGACGGCGACGTCGACGCCGACGATGTGCGCGCGATGACGCGCGAGGACGCGGCCGAGGTCTACTGGCTGCACTGGTGGCAGCGTCTGGGCTACGGCAGCCTGCCGCTCCGCCTCGGGGTCAAGGCCCTCGACCTCTCGGTCAACATGGGCGCCGTCCAGGCCCACAAAATCCTCCAGCGGGCCTGCTGGGCTCACGGTCATCGTGAGGTGATCGACGACGGTCAGCTCGGCCCCAAAAGCCGGTCGGTGATCGCCGGCCTCGGCAATACCGATCTTCTGCCCGCCATCCGATCGGAGGCCGCCGGTTTCTATCGCGGTCTCGCGATCTCCCGCCCCCGCTCGGCCAAATACCTGGGCGGCTGGCTCAACCGTGCCTATGCCTGAGGGACGCCATGAAACGATACCTGACCGACATCGCCTTCGGGCTCGCCTGCCTCTGCCTGCTCGCGGCGATGATGACCGCCATGGCGGCGTTCTGGGCGGCGGCCTCGCCGGCGCTCGCCGACGATGGCGCGCATGTCATCTCCTTCGGCGCCCTGGCGGGCGAGGTCGCCGGCTGGGCGCTGAATGCCCTCGCGATCATCGCGACGCCGGTCCTGCTCTGGGCCGCTCATCGGGTGATGGCCTGGCTGGGGATCAAGAGCCGGGAGAGTCAGGAGCGTATCGACGAGATCGTGCGCGCCTATCTGGAGCCGGTCGTGCTGCGCGGTATCACGCTGGCCAAGAGCCGGGCGGGCCTGCTGTCCGGCAAAGCCTCGATCGAGGTGCGGTCCGCCCTGATCGCCGAGGCCGCGCAATACGCGATCGACTCCGTGCCGGGGGCCCTGAAGCATTTCGGGCTCGATGACGAGCGCCTGAAATCCTATGTCGAGGCGCGTCTGGATGACTGGTGGTCGACCGGCGGCAGCCTCGACATCGCCGCGCCCGGGGCGGGCGCGTGAGCTGGGTCAGCGGCGGTGTGCTCGTCCTCGTCATCCTGGCGCTGGCCGGCTACGGCTGGTGGGCGGTCCGCGCCGGCCGGACGGCCGAGCGCGCCGCCGCGCGTGACGGCGCGGAAGCCCTGCGCCGGGCGATGGACGAGGTGGACGCGGCCCCTCCTGCTGACGGGGCTGCTCTCGATGGCTGGCTGCGCCGGGGCAGTGGCGGCGATTGAGCCCCCGCCCTGTCCGACCGCCGGCGATGCCGTCGCCGACGAGTGGGCCGGAGCCGGCGGCTGCGACGCCATGCCGGCCATGTGTGCCTGGCTCGGCCGGATGAGGGCGCACTGCGACAAAATCGAGGTGCTGCGCGGTGGCTGACCAAGCCGACATCGCGGCCGACCTGGCCGAGGCGGCGCGCGAGGCCGCGATCGAGCGCCACGCCGAGCGCCTGCGCCCGCCGGTGAGGGTCTGGTGCGTCGACTGCGGCGAGCCGATCGACATGGCGCGCCGTCAGGCTCTTGGCGATGCCGGCGTGATCCGCTGCATCGATTGTCAGCGTATTGCCGAGCGGAGGTGGTGATGCCGGAGTGGCTGCAATCCTGGTGGGGAGCCGTCGCGCTCGGCACGCCGCTCGTCGTGACCGCGATCGGCTGGGCGGTCCGCAAAGGCCTCGCATCGCAGAAAGACCTGGAGAAGGAAAAGGCTGCCCGCGCCGCCGAATTGGCGGCGCATGCCGAAACGGTCGCGAAGAAGATCGCGGAAGAGGCGGCAATGCGTGATCGCGACTATAGCGAGGTCACGAAGCGTCTGGTCGGGATCGATCGCCGCCTCGATCGCGGCGAGGACCGCTTCGAGCGTATCGGCCTGCGTCTGGACCAGATGCCGACGAAGGACGACATCCACGACCTCTCGAAATCGATCACGGGCCTGGTCGGGTCCGTCGGGCAGGTCGGCGTACGCGTCGAGGCTTTGAGTGAGCGGCTTTCGGCGACGGATGGCCGGCTCCAGATGCTCGACGAATATCTGCGAGAGGATTCCCTGATCGAAAAGCAAAGGGCCAAATCATGAGCGATCAGGGGCTGCGCCGGCAGGATACCTACTCCGCCTTCATGGCCGCGCGGACGCGCGGCACCATCCTCATGGTGTTGTCGGCCATCCCCTCCGAAATCGCGTCCGCGTCCGGCCTGCGAGCCATGATCGGCGATGAGGCGGTGCATGTGGGCGTCGTTGAAATCGAGGCCGCCATGCGATGGCTGGGCAAGGCCGGCTATGTCCTGCTGTCCGAGCGCGCGGGTGAGCTGGTGGTGGAAATCACCGATCGCGGCATCGACGTCGTCGAGCGTCGCGAGATCGACGATGGGGTGACGCTGCCCCGCCGCCGGGCTCGCTGATGCCCCCGCGCTCGTCCATCGACCAGCTCCCGCCCGAGATCCTCGCGGCGGCGGAGCGCATGTGGGCGTCGCGGCGCTTTACCCTGAGCGAGATGGTCGAGCGGATCAATGCCATGGCGCCGCCCGAGCCGATCAGCCGCTCGGCTCTCGGCCGCAAGACCCGGGACTGGGACGAGGAGCTGAGGGAGATCAAGGCGGCGCGGGAGCTGGCGCGGCAGTGGAAGACTTCGGTCGCCGACGATCCGGACGGGGACATCGGCTCCGTCGTCGGCGAGCAACTCAATGTCATGGCGCTCCGCACCGTCAAGGCCCTGGTGGCCGACAGCGAAGCCGTCGATCTGAAGACGCTGGCGAACGCAGCGCGTGTGGGCCGCGACCTAGCCGTTGCCGACAAGGTGAGGGCGGATCGCGACGCGCAGGTGCGGTCGATCGCCGCCCCTCTGGAAGTGATCGACGCTTTCGCCCGCCGCTTGACGGCGGCCGTGGCCGGCGCCGCGCCCGAACTGGTGGAGGCGCTGCTGGCCGTACTGGAGCCCGTGGCCGAGGATCTGGCGAAGGAGCTGGGCTGATGGCCGGGCAGAGGCGCCCCGGCGCGCTAACCAAGGCGGAATTCCGCAAGCAGTTGTCCGCGACCGCCGCCGCGTTGCGGAAACAGATCGAGGCGGAAGTCTCGGGGCTGGACGAAAGCGCGGCGGCGATCACCGATCGCCGCGCCAAGGCGTTGGCGCCGGACGGATTCGAGTTCTTCTGCCGGACCTATTTCCCCCATTATCTCAAGTCCCCGTCCTCGTCGCGGCTGCACCGTTATCTGTACCAGCGGCTGCCCGAGATCGTGGCCGACCCGGCCGGGCAGGCCGATGTCATCGCCGCCCCGCGTGGCGAGGCCAAATCGACATTCTGTTCCCAGCTCTTCGTGTTGTGGTGCGCGATCCGCAAGGCAAAGCACTACATGATCATCCTCATGGATGCCTTCGACCAGGCGGCCATGATGGTCGAAGCGATCAAGGCGGAGTTGGAGGTCAACCCGCGCCTGGCGGCGGACTTCCCGGAGGCTTGTGGGCAAGGGCGGGTCTGGAAAGAGGGCGTGATCGTCACGCGCAGCGGCGTGAAGATCCAGGGGTTTGGCTCGGGCAAGCGCCTGCGAGGGTTGCGGCACGGCCCGCATCGGCCCGGCCTGGCAGTGCTGGACGACATCGAAAATGACGAAAACGTCAAGTCGCCGGAGCAGCGCGACAAGCTCGAAGCGTGGGTTGACAAGGCAGTCATGAACGTCGGCG
>JAQVKV010000350.1 GCA_028694545.1 Zavarzinia sp.
GGACAGTGGCGACGGCGGGGAAGAGGTGACGCATGGTGAGCTCCTTGTTATGCTCGGCCGGTCGGTTGGGGCATGGCCGGCGACGAGCGGACTATCGCCGGGCAAGCTGACGGCTTCCTGACGGAATGGAGTTTTTCCGGCCATGCGCATTCTTCTGGTCGAGGACGACCGTGACCTCGGTCCCCTCGTCGCCGACAATCTCCGCCGCGACGGTTTCGCGGTCGATCTTGCCCCTTCACTTGCCGACGCTCTCGCCCTTGCCGAAGCCGGCGCCTTCGATGCCGTCGTGCTGGACCGCCGCCTGCCCGATGGCGAGGGGCTGTCGATCGTCGTCCCCCTGCACCGGCTGCAGCCGGGCCTGCCGATCCTGGCGCTGACCGCGCGCGATACGACGCGGGACCGGATCGACGGGCTGAACGCGGGCGCGGACGATTACATGGGCAAGCCCTTCGATCATGGCGAGCTGGTCGCCCGGCTGCGTGCCCTGCTGCGCCGCCCGCGCGACATGCTGGCGCCAGTGCTGACGCTTGGCCTGCTTTCCTTCGACGGGGCGCGGATGGAGGCGTCGGTCGCGGGCGCGCCACTCTCCCTGCCGCGGCGCGAGCGCGCGCTGCTGCAAGTCCTGCTGCGGAACGCGGGCAAGGTGGTGCAGAAATACGCGGCGCTGGACGCGCTTTATGGCCTCGACGAGGCGGTGGAGCCGAACGCCCTGGAGGCCGTGGTCTCGCGCCTGCGCCGACGCCTGACGGAGGCCGGGGCGGACGTCGAGATCGTCACCGTGCGCGGGGTCGGTTACATGATGCGGGGGGCGACATGAAGACGCGGGGCAGCCTGCTGCGCGCCATCCTGCGAGCGCTGGTGGTCGCCAATCTGATCGCGCTGTTCGGCATTTCGGCCGGCTTCATCGTCTCGGGTCTTGCCGACAGGGACAATCAGGTGGACGAGGGGCTGGAGGAGCTGGCCTCGGATCTCGCTGACGCGGTGCGCGTCGATGCGGCGGGAACTCTGGTGCTCGATCCGAACGAAGACGACTGGGCGGAGCGCCTGGCCGAGACGCCGGACCTGCGTTTTCTCGTCTACGACCCCGCGACTGGCAACATGATGGCGGGATCGAGCGCCGACCTGCGCGCGGCCCTGGGCGAGACCTGGCTGCGCGATTGGCGCGAAAGCCGCTTCACCCTGGCCCTGCAGGGGCAGGACAATCTGCACGGCATGCTGCTGACGGTTCCGGTCGGAGACCGCCCGGTGCGGGTCGCGGTTGCGCGCAGCGATCATTACTGGCGCGATCTCGTTTCCTGGGCCACCGGCGAGCTCGGTGGAGAGATCCTGCCGGCGGCGGTGCCGGCCCTGCTCGTCTCCATGATCTTCGCCTGGATCGCCATCCGCCGCGCCATGGCCCCGGTCGCGGAAGCGACGGCAAGGCTCGCCAGGCTGGATCCAACGCGGAATTCCGGGCGTCTCGACGCGGGCACCGTGCCGGGCGAGGTCGCCCCCCTCGTCGTCGCCGTGAACGATGCTTTCGATCGGGTCGCGGAAGCCTTCGAGCACGAGCGCCGCTTCGTCGCCGATGCGGCGCATGAGTTGAAGACGCCGATCGCCGTCCTGCGCGCGAGGCTCGATGGCCTCGAGGACCGGGCGGTGGCGGCTCGCCTCGGCACCGATGTCGACCGGCTGGGGCGAATCGTCGAACGCCTGCTGACCTCGGCGCGAATCGAGCAGGCGCAGGCACCGCTCGTCCCTCTCGACCTCGCGGCGCTGGCGCGCGACGTGGTGGCGGAGGCGGCCCCCCTCGCGCTCTCGCGCGGTTGCGAGATCGAATTGCGCGCGCCCGACGAAGCGGTGGCCGTGGCGGGCGATGCGGGGGCGCTGGCCGAGGCGTTGCGCAATCTGGTGGCCAATGCCCTGCGCCTGACTGCCGCCGGCACCATCGTCGAAGTGGTGGTGGGCGGCGACCCGGACATCACCCTCGAGGTGCGGGACCGGGGGCCGGGTCTGCCCGCCGGCCCGGCCGGACAATTGTTCGCGCCCTTCGTCTCGACGGCGCCCAGCGGTTCGGGCCATGCCGGTCTTGGCCTGGCCATCGTCGCCGCTGTCGCCAGGCGCCACGGCGGCCGGGCCGAGGCGGTGAACCGGGAAGGCGGTGGCGCCTGCTTCCGCCTGATCCTGCCGCGCGCGCCCGGCTAACCCCGGTCCCGGCGATCGCGATCGGGAGTGAGGCCGAGGATCGGGTCATGATAGTGGCCGGCCACCGTCGCCCGGTCGATGCCGATATCCCGCAGCAGGCGGGCGTCCACCGTCAGGAGATAGGCCATGGCGTGGCGGTGCTCGCGCCAGGCCCGGGCCCGTCGGAAGGCGCCGGCAAGCCGCGTCCAGAAGCCCGCGCGCGGCAGGGCGGGGATTACTTCACTGTGAGCCCTGTTGACCATTTCCATATTCCTTCAAGTGCTTTCCATAGCGCAAATGGTGCTGGATCCCCGCGCGTTCGACAAAGGAGAAGGGTTGCGGCAACATGTGAGATGGATTCACAGGATGGCCCGATGGAACGCATGCCGCTGAACGCCCTCCGCGCCTTCGAGGCGGCGGCCCGCCACCTCTCCCTCAGCCGGGCGGCGGAGGAATTGCACCTGACCCATGGCGCGATCAGCCATCAGGTCCGGGCGCTGGAGGCGCTGCTCGGCACGGCGCTGTTCAACCGCCGGGGGCGGGGCGTCGAGCTGACGGAACCGGGGCAGCATCTGGCGGGAGTGATTTCCGGCTGCTTCGCCCAGATCAACCAGACGATGAACGCGGTGCGCCGACAGGCCAATTCGACCCTGACCATTTCCGTGCTGACGTCCTTCGCCGCGCGCTGGCTGGTGCCCCGTCTCGAACGTTTCCACGAGGCCCACCCGGAGGTGGTCCTGAACATGCGCACGGGGCGCGAACTGGTGGACCTGCGGCGCGACGGGGTCGACATGGGGGTGCGGGTCGGGCGGGGTGTCTACCCCGGTCTCGATACGCAGTTTCTGATGGCGGAGGATCTTTTCGCCGTCGCTTCGCCCCGGCTCGCGGGAGGCTTGCCGGAGGTGCCGGCGGATCTGCGCCGCTATCCCCTGCTGCGCGATTCGTTCGACGACTGGGCGATGTGGTGCGGAGCGGCGGGGCTCGACATCAAGACCCTGAAATTCGGCACGGCGATCCAGGATTCGGCGGTGCTGCTGGATGCGGCGGCGGGCGGGGCCGGCATTGCGCTTGCGCGCAGCGTGCTGGCGGCGTCCGATCTTGCCAGCGGTCGGCTGGTCCGCCTGTTCGACGTCCAGGTGCCCAACATCTTTTCCTACTGGACCGTGACCCTGCCCGAGCGGCGCGACGAGCCGGCGATCGTCAAGTTCCGCGAATGGCTGAAGGCGGAGGCGGCCCGTTTCACGGCCGAAACGGGCGCGCATTAGCCGTCATCCCGGCTTTCGCCGGGACGACGATCATGGCGTCGGGATCACTTCGCGGCGACGACCTGAATCTCGACCGTGTACTGGGGCGCCGCCAGTTTCGCCTCGACGGTGGCGCGGGCCGGCGTATGGCCGGGGACCACCCAGGGCTCCCACACGGCGTTCATCTCGCCGAAGGTTCCCATGTCGGCCAGATAGATGGTGGCGGAAAGGATGCGCGACTTGTCGGTGCCGGCGCGGGCGAGCAGGGCATCGATCTGGCCGAGGATTTCCGCGGTCTGTTCGGTCACCGAGCCGCCAGCCTTGGTTTCGGCCACCTGACCGGCGAGGAAGACCATGTTGCCGAAGGAAACGGCCTGGGACATGCGCGGGCCGGTGTCGAGACGTTCGATGGACATTGGAAATGCTCCTGCTCGGGAAAGGGGCCCTGTGTGCCGTGCGCGCGGCGCCTTGTCCAGTGGGGACGATGTGCCAATATGCAATGTCTATAAGTTAGAAGAAGGGGAGGCACGATCATGGCCGATGGCGCCACTGTTCCGTCCGCCGTTACCCTGGACGACAAATACCTCCAGCACGGCGGCCGCATCTTCCTGAACGGCATGCAGGCGCTCGTCCGCCTCGCCTTCGAGCAGCAGCGCCGCGACCGCGAGGCGGG
>JAQVKV010000351.1 GCA_028694545.1 Zavarzinia sp.
CGGCGCCGATCGACAAGGCGCCGATATCCCCCGGATCGAGGGCTAGAGCCGACGGTGGCAAGGTAAAGCGCGCGCCCTCGCGCCCGATCCACGCCTCGGCCAGCAGCCGCTCAGCCGTGGCCAGCGCCTGCTCCTCGTCCATCACCAGCGGCAGCGCGATACTGTCCCGCCCGGCGGCGCCGCCGACGAGACGCCGGCTGACCACCGTGCTCTGCCGATAGTCGCGCGCGACGTCCGTGAAGCTCACCGCGACCTCCGCTGGCAGGTCGGTTTCCTGCGCCCGGGTCAGGGCGAAATCCACCTCGCCTTCACCGCCCGCGACCAGATCGCCGGGCCCGAGACTGGCCGCCGCCTCGCCGCCCCGGGGCAGGAAACACAGGCGGCCGCCGATTTCGGCCGCGTCGAAGTCGTGGCTCCGCATCAGCGCCTCGATCTCGGCCCGGGGTGTGCTCGGACGGTCGCGGAGATAGCCGGGCACCACGCCGCGCAGGCGCGAGACGTCGATCATGTCGCCCGACAAGCCGACCCTCGCGCAGAGTCCGTGAACCAGTCCGGCGAGATCGGCGCAGGCGACCTTGCCGTTCAGCCAGTGGCCGATGGGCCAGAGATCGGTATCGCCCCAGAGATCGTCGCGGGCCGGCCAGGCCGGAAAGGGCCGCGCGTCCCAGGTCCAGACCGCGATATCGCCCACCATGGAACCGCCGTAGACGGAGGACACGGGATTGGTCGCAGTCTCGGGACCGTAATGCTCCAGCCAGGCTTCAAGCCCGGCGCGCTGCACGAGATCATCGCGCGTACCGGCGGAAAAATGGGGCAGCGCGGATTCCGAGGATTTCGGATCGAAGAAGACGTTCGGTTGGTTCGTGCCCCGATCGATGCTGGGAATGCCGAGTTCGGTGAACCAGATCGGCTTGCCCTCCGGCTGCCAGGCGGTAGGCGCTTCCTGCTCCATGCCGGCAATGCGCTCGACGTGAAAGTTGGACCACCAGGCGCGCAGGTCCTTCGGGCGGAAGACCCAGGGCTTGCCGTAAGCGCCATCCGCGATCGGGCTGCGGATCTGGTTCTCACGGTCGGCGACACTCGCATAGTACCAGTCGTATTGCTCGCCGCCCTCGATATTGGCGCGCAGATAGACCGCGTCGTAGATCCCGGACCAGCCGGCGGCACGGTCAACGTGATCCTCGCCATCACGCCAGTCGGACAGGGGCAGGTAATTGTCGATGCCGACCGCGTCGATATTGGCGTCCGCCCACAAGGGATCGAGGTGATAGCGCAGATCGCCCGAGCCATCCGCAGGTTGGTGTCCGAAATATTCCGACCAGTCGGCGGCATAAGTCAGCCTCACCCCCGCCCCCATGACCATGCGGCAGTCCGCCGCCATGGCGCGCAGATGGGCGACGAAGGGATAACTGCCCACGCCATCCCGCAAGGTCGACAGGCCACGCAGTTCCGAGCCGATGACGAAGGCATCGACCGCCCCGGGATCGACGGCGTTCACCGTCTGCGCCAGCCGGGCATAGTGCAGGATGAAACGGCGGTAACTCCATTCGTTCGCGCCGCTGTAACTGATCGAGACCGAATCGTCGCCATGGATGGCGGCGCCGATCTGGCCGGGCGTCACCGTGCCGACGAAAGTGGCGATTTCGCTCGCGATGCCCGCCGCCCCGTCGGTCGTGCCGTCAAAGCCAGGTGCTATCGCCGCCGTGATCCGTCCGCGCCAGGGATGTGCCGGCTGGCCGATGGCGGCACCGCCCGCGCTGTAAGGATCGGGCAGTTCGTTGTCGGCCGGAATGTCCATGAACACGAAGGGATAGAGGGTGACGGCATAGCCCCGCCGCTTCAGCTCGCGGATCACGCGCACCACGGATTCGTCGGACGGCGTTCCGCCATAGGCTATGCGCCCGTTCGCCGGATTGATCGAGACGATGGGCACCGCCTCACGGCCCTGGCCGTGAACCCGCCAGCCGACAGGGGTGCGCCCCTCGAAGCTGTTCTTCACCGCGATCTCGGCGCGCGGGCGGATCCGGCACTGGCCCGCCCGGAGATCGTCGCCGAACCAGCCGACGACAAGGAAGACGCGGGCGACATTGGGCAGACTGGCCGCCAGATCGTCGAGCGCCGGGAAGAGATCGGCGCGGGAATCGCCCGCGCTGCGGTTCTGGGGCGCCAAGGTGCCCGCCGCCGCCTCGCTGGCGCCGGCCGTGATCACCCGGGTTTCATAGACGAATTCGCCCGAGCCCGGAATCAGGGTGACGGCCTTGATCCTGTCCTCGAGTCCCGCCCCTTCCGGTGGGGGCACACGGCGGAAAACCTCGAAGGTCAGCTGCGGCAGGCGGTTGCCGAAACGCTCCAGCGGCAAATTCTCGAAGACGACATAAGCGGTACCGCGATAGGCCGGGATCTGCCCGGTACCCTCGATACCTTCGATGAGCGGGTCCGGCGCCTGATCGTCGTTTCCGGTATGGAAGCGCCAGATCAGGCCGGACAGATCCAGCGGCTTGCCGTCGGCCCAGACCCGCCACAGCCGGTCCACCGGCCCCTCGCAAAGGGCGACCGCGAAATTAGCGTAATATCGATAGGTGGTCACCGATGTACCACCACCGCTACCGCCCCCCTTGCCGCCGCCCGAGGTTTCCGTCGTGGCTTCCTCGCGGAAGCGGGTCGCCCAGATCACCTGCCCGGCAAGCCGCATGCGCCCGGCGACTTCAGGCAGGGGGGCACCCTCGTTCGAGCTCTGGACCTGAAGATCGGCGAGGCGGGCCCCCTCGCGGTGCACCGTGCTCGAGAAGATCCCACGATCGATGACGGCGCCAACCGCCGTCGCGGCCACGGTCGCCGCCGCGGTGACCCAGAAGGGGCTGGACGCCGTCACGGCGGTCGCGGCGGCGGTGAGCAGCAGGGTCGCCATGGATCAATGTCCCTCGGGAAAGCGGAAAGCAAAGCGAAGCCGGGCCCGCCACCACGGTACGATCGAGACCTCGGCCACGGGGTGCGCGTCATAGGCGTGGATCATGCGTGTGGGGGCTGTCTGGATCGCGCAATGCTTGGCTGGCAGGCGCGGCCCGAATGCAAAGAGCAGAACGTCGCCCGCCGCCACCTCAACCGGCTCGATCTCGACCAGGTGGCGACGCGCCGCCTCGGCCAGGGTCTCGACACGACGCGCCTCGGCCCAGTCGGGCGTATAGGCGGGCGGCGTCTCGGGTTCGGTTCCGTAAAGATCGCGATAGACCCCGCGCACGAGACCAAGGCAGTCGCAGCCGATGCCGATCAATGACGCCTGATGGCGATAGGGCGTGCCCGCCCAGCGCCGCGCCACCGCGACCACGCGCTCAGACCAGGCTGGATCCGTCATTGCCGTCTCCCTGGTTCGGATAGGACAGAACGAAATCGAGCCCCGGCATATGGGGAAAGCCGCCGAAGGCGACCGCGTTGGCGAAACGGTCGCGACAGGTCTCGAAACGGCGATCGCAGCCCGCCGTCAGCACCGCCGTATCTCCGACCACGGCAGGCCGTGCCGGCGGCAGCAGCAGATCGACGCGACCGCCGCGCTGGCGCGCGATCTCGAGGGCAAGGCCAGTGTTGTCCCCCCCGCTCCAGGTCATTGTACCATAGTCGAAGGTGCCGTCCCCGAAGCCGTCAAGCCCCGAGACAACAACCGCGAGCCTTCCGGCGACAGACGTCACCGTTACCGCCGCCCGATGGACGGCAAGGCCGAGATCGACGCCGCAGCGCGCGTCGCCCAGCGACCAGGCGCAGCGCCGCTCGAACAAACGGCCGCAGGTCTGGTTCAGGCGATGCGCAAGCCCGCGCAATTCGGCGGAAAAGCCTGTTGGCCCCCGCGTCACCTGGCCGATATGACCCCGGCGCAGCAGGACACGCTGTTCGACGTCCCGCCAGTTGACCAGAAAGACCAGACATTCGGCATCGTCATAGCGCCCGGCGGCGAGATCCGCCTCGGTTACCGCTTCTGCCGACAGCGCGCCTTCCACGTCCATGTTGGAAACCGCCAGCCCCGCCTGGCTTTCGACGGCGGAGGCGGTGAAACCCGAAGAGGCGGCGTGCACGATCCCGTCGAAGAC
>JAQVKV010000352.1 GCA_028694545.1 Zavarzinia sp.
CATCTTGCGCGTGTCGACCGAAATCGCCACACCCAGTGCCTTCGCCCCGTCGATTACCGGGCAGACCCGGTCGATCTCCTCGGCCACCGACACCTCGGCGGCCCCGGGCCTCGTCGACTCGCCGCCGATGTCGAGCATATGGGCTCCGGCCGCCACCAGCCGTTCCGCATGCTCGATCCCGGCCCGGCCGATGAAGCGGCCACCGTCCGAGAAACTGTCCGGCGTCGCATTCACGATGCCCATGACCCGGGGCGGTCCGGGATCCGGATAGGCGGGCGCCGCCTCTAACGGTAGCAGGCGACGCATGACCGTGCCGTCGGCCCAGCGCATCGCCTCTTCATGACAGGTATGGGCGAGTGCGGGCCCGAGCGACAGGGCAAGGCCGGCAGCCACCATGCGCCGGGCATCCTCGCCGCGCAGCAGGCCGGCGGGAGCGATCTGAGAGAGGCTATTCATGGCGGGCAGAGCGGGCCATCCCCCTCCCCCCTTACCGCTCCCCGCAAGCGGGACGAAAGGGCGCATCCGCCGGCGCGGTATCGGCTCCCGTGTCCCCGGGGAGGGGGGAAGGAGCCGTCATGAAGGGGAAAACACGGGCGCATCAGGATCGGGCCTCAAAAGAAACCGCCCCGGCCGGGGCCGGGGCGTTGCTCCTGTCCCCTCGAGGAGGGGATCGCGATCAGGCGCCGGGCGCCGGCTCCGGACGGATGCCGGGGCCTCCCCGGTCGTCCGCCGATTTGCCGGTAGGCGGCACGGCGGAACCACTGCCGATATCGGCCGGCGGCTCGTTCGAGCTCGACTCGCGGTAGATCGTCTCGCCGCGCAGCAGGGCCTTGATCTCATCGCCCGACAGGGTCTCGTATTCGAGAAGGCCCTTCGCCAGGATTTCGAGATCGCCCCGCTTCTCGGTCAGGATCCGCCGCGCCGTCGCCAGGGCATTGTCGACCAGCTTCTTCACCTCGGCGTCGATCTTCTGAGCCGTCGCCTCGGAAATATTCTGGGTCCGCGAGACGGAGTGGCCGAGGAAAACCTCTTCCTGGTTGTCGCCATAGGCAACGGTGCCGAGCTCGTCCGACAGGCCCCAGCGCGTGACCATGTTGCGGGCCAGCTGGGTCGCATAGGCGATGTCGCTGGAGGCGCCGGACGTCACCTTGTCGTAACCGAACACCAGTTCCTCGGCGACACGGCCGGCCATCGAAATGGCCAAGCGCGAGATCATGAATTCACGCGTCACCGAATGCTTGTCCGATTCAGGAAGCTGCATGACCATGCCCAGCGCGCGGCCGCGCGGAATGATCGTCGCCTTGTGGATCGGATCGGCCGACGGCACGTTCAGACCGACGATGGCGTGGCCGCCTTCATGATAGGCGGTCAGGCGCTTCTCCTCGTCGGACATGACCATGGAGCGCCGCTCGGTGCCCATCATGACCTTGTCCTTGGCCGCCTCGAATTCCGTCATGGAAACGATGCGCCGGCCCTTGCGCGCGGCCAGCAGCGCCGCCTCGTTCACCAGATTGGCGAGATCGGCGCCGGAGAAGCCAGGCGTGCCACGGGCGATGACCCGGGCATCGACGTCGGCGCCCACCGGCACCTTGCGCATGTGAACCTTGAGGATCTTCTCGCGGCCCATGATGTCCGGGTTGGGCACCACGATCTGGCGGTCGAAACGACCGGGACGCAGCAGCGCGGGGTCCAGCACGTCCGGGCGGTTGGTGGCCGCGACCAGGATCACGCCCTCGTTCGCCTCGAAGCCGTCCATCTCGACGAGGAGCTGGTTCAGGGTCTGCTCGCGCTCGTCGTTGCCGCCGCCGAGGCCGGCGCCGCGATGACGGCCGACCGCGTCGATTTCGTCGATGAAGATGATGCAGGGCGCGTTCTTCTTCGCCTGCTCGAACATGTCACGCACGCGGGACGCGCCGACGCCGACGAACATCTCGACGAAGTCCGAACCCGAGATCGTGAAGAAGGGCACGTTGGCCTCGCCCGCGATGGCGCGCGCCAGCAGGGTCTTGCCGGTGCCCGGCGGGCCGACCAGCAGGGCACCCTTCGGAATGCGGCCGCCGAGGCGCTGGAATTTCTGCGGGTCCTTCAGGAAGTCGACGATTTCTTCCAGTTCTTCCTTCGCTTCGTCGATGCCCGCGACATCGTCGAAGGTGACGCGGCCATGGCGTTCGGTCAGCAGCCGCGCCTTCGACTTGCCGAAGCCCATGGCCTTGCCGCCGCCCGATTGCATCTGGCGCATGAAGAAGATCCAGACGCCGATCAGCAGCAGCATCGGGAACCAGGAGATCAGCACGTCGAGCAGGGTGGGGCCACCCTTGTCCTGCGGCACCGAAGTGACGTTCACACCCTTGTCCAGCAGACGCTGGACCATCTGGGGATCGTTCGGCACGGTGGTGGAGAAGTCACGTCCGTCCGAAAGACGGCCATAGACATCCTCGCCCTGAATCTTGACGTCGGTCACGCGGCCGGATTCGACCTTGGAGACAAAGTCGGAATAGGAGATCGGATCTCCGGGTTTTCGACTCGAACTGCCCTGGAAGGCGTTGAACAGCGCGAACAGGAGCAGCGCTATGACCACCCAGAGAGCAAGATTACGGCCAGGCAAATTCACGGGGCATTACCTTTCCAGCCGGCCCTCGCCGGCATGCCACGGCAACCGCGGCGATTCCTACGCCTGTCATAAGTAATGCGCCGGCGCCGGTAAACAACTCCCTGCCCGTCGCGGCTCACAACATATTTGCCGCACAATAGCGCAGTTGGGCAGCCAGGGGAGCCCCGAATTCCAGGGGCGGTACCGCAATCAGCCCGCCTTGCGAGAAAACCGCCGGCATCACGCGCCGTTCGGCGGCGGGGCAATCCGGCAGCCCCAGGGGGCGCAACGTGCCAAGGGGCGCGATAGTCACGGGCATCGCGCCCGCCGTCACGCGGAAACGATTGTCCCACACGCCGCTGGCGCCGGCGTCCAGCCGCAGATCGGGGCCGATGTCGCGCGCCTCGCGCAGGACGGTGATCATGCCGCGCGCCGCGAGGAAGCGGCAGCCGCCGAGGGTGGAGCCGGGGAAATCTCCGTCCCTCGCCGCGACGAGACGCGCCGCCAGCCGCTCCAGCCGGTCGCGACGCGGCGGATGTTCGTGGCCGCCGACGGCCCGGATCAGCCGCGCCAGCGCCCGCTCGACGAAGGGCGCCGGCCCCGACAGGCCCGCCGGATCGATCCGCCCGATCCCCCAAGGCGAAAGCGTGAAAGCCCGCCGCGCCAGATCGTCGACGGCGGTCGCGATGGCCGCGCGGTCGCGGCCAAGACGCCCGGCTGTCGCCGCCAGCCCCGCCACGTCGATGCCGAGATCGGCAATCGCCCGGCGCAGGGCGACACGGCGAAAGCGTGGATCGTGATTCATGGGATCGTCGACCGCGGCGAGCCCCCGCGAATCGACGAGCGCCGCCAGTTCGGCCCGCCCGAGGCCGAGTAGCGGGCGCAGCAGACGGATGCCATCGCGCCGTGTCTCCGGCGCCATGGCGGAAAGTCCGTCCAGCCCGCTCCCCCGCTGCAGACGCAGCAGCAGGGTCTCCGCCTGGTCATCACGCGAATGGCCGGTGGCGAGAGCACCGACACCTCGATCCAGGCACCAGCGGGTCATCAGGCCGTAGCGCGCAGCCCGCGCGGCCGCCTCCAACCCCTGCCGGGACAAGGGACGATCGGGGCGGAGCACGACGCCCTCATGGCCCCTGGCGCGGGCCAGTTCGGCAACCGCCGCCGCTTCCGCCGCCGATTCGGCACGGAAACCATGATCGACGGTCAGGACATGGAGACGGCATCCCGCCTCCCCGGCCCAGGCTTCGGCGGTCAGCAGCAGGGCGAGACTGTCGGCGCCACCGGAAACCGCAAGCGCCAGGTCGCCCGGGGGTGCGAGCTCGGCAAGCGCCGCCGCCCCGCGAGCGAGGACGACCTCAGGGGCAGGAACCATCCTTGAGACCCCGTTCCGCCCGGCTCTTGATCGTCGCGGAAGCGTCCGGGTACCGCGTCGGCAATTCGCGCAGGACCTGGCAGCCCTTGT
>JAQVKV010000353.1 GCA_028694545.1 Zavarzinia sp.
GGCTTCGGCGCGGATCAGTTCCGGATAGGCGACACCCATCTGCTTGATGAGAGCCGGCACCAGGCGGAACATCAGCGGATCCTTCGCGCCCAGCAGCTGGGCGTGGCGCATGGCGCGGCGCATGATCCGGCGCAGCACGTTGCCCCGCCCCTCGTTCGACGGCATGACGCCATCGGCGATCAGGAAGGAGGACGCGCGCAGATGGTCGGCGATCACCCGGTGGCTGGCCGCCATGGCGCCGTCCGGATCGGTCGAGGTGGCGTGGGCCGAGGCTTCGATCAGGGCGCGGAACAGGTCGGTGTCGTAATTGTTGTGCACGCCCTGCAGCACGGCGGAGACGCGCTCCAGCCCCATGCCGGTATCGATCGAGGGCTTGGGCAGCGCAACCCGGCTGCCGTCGGCCGATTGCTCGAACTGCATGAAGACGAGATTCCAGATCTCGATGAAACGGTCGCCGTCCTCTTCCGCGCTGCCCGGGGGGCCGCCCCAGATGTGCGGGCCATGGTCGTAGAAGATTTCGGAACACGGACCGCAGGGCCCGGTATCGCCCATGGCCCAGAAATTGTCCGAGGTGGCGATGCGGATGATGCGATCGTCCGGCAGGCCGGCGATTTTCTTCCAGTAGCCCGCCGCTTCCTCGTCCTCGTGATAGACGGTGACGAGGAGCTTGTCCTTCGGCAGGGCGAAGTCCTTCGTGATCAGGTTCCAGGCGAGCTCGATCGCCGTTTCCTTGAAATAGTCGCCGAAGGAGAAATTCCCCAGCATCTCGAAGAAGGTGTGGTGGCGCGCGGTATAGCCCACATTGTCGAGATCATTGTGCTTGCCGCCGGCGCGCACGCATTTCTGCGAGGTCGCGGCGCGCACGTAATCCCGCTTCTCCTTGCCGGTGAAGATGTCCTTGAACTGGACCATGCCGGCATTGGTGAACATGAGGGTGGGATCATTTGCCGGCACCAGCGGGCTGGAAGCCACATGCCTGTGCCCGGCCTTCACGAAGAAATCGATGAAGGTGGAGCGGATCTCGTTGATGCTCTTCATGATCCCCTAAACCGCGAAAACCCTAAGCCTCGGCTTTATTAGCCCTTGTCGGCGTGAAATGTCCACATGGGGTTCCAGTGGCCGTGGTTGAAGGGGGTGCTTTACCCCCCCACCTCAGAGGATGCGCTCCCCCATCTCGTTGATCAGGACCTCGCGCTTGCCGACATGGTTCGGCTTGCCGACGATGCCCGCGTCCTCCATCTGCTCGATGATGCGGGCGGCGCGGTTGTAGCCGATCTGCAGGTGGCGCTGGATGAAGCTGGTCGACGCCTTGCCCTCGCGCGCGACGACCGCGACCGCCTTGTCGTAGAGATCGTCGCCCGTGCCGCCGCCGGCCATGCCGCCGTCCAGGGCTTCCATCCCCTCCGGTTCCTCGGTCACCGCTTCCACATATTGCGGCTCGCCCTGGGCCTTCAGGAATTCGATCACCGCCTCCACCTCCTGGTCGGAGCAGAAGGGGCCGTGGACGCGGGTGATGCGCCCACCGCCCGCCATATAGAGCATGTCGCCCATGCCAAGCAGTTGTTCCGCGCCCTGTTCGCCGAGGATGGTGCGGCTGTCGATCTTGGAGGTGACCTGGAACGAGATGCGGGTCGGGAAGTTCGCCTTGATCGTGCCGGTGATGACGTCGACCGAGGGGCGCTGCGTCGCCAGGATCAGATGCATGCCGGCGGCGCGCGCCATCTGGGCCAGGCGCTGGATGGCGCCTTCGATGTCCTTGCCCGCGACCATCATGAGGTCGGCGAATTCGTCGACGATGATGACGACGAAGGGAAGGGGCTCCAGCGGGATGTCCTGTTCCTCGAAGATCGGCTTGCCGGTCGTCGCCTCGAAGCCGGTCTGCACCGTGCGCTTCAACTCCTCGCCCTTGGCCTTCGCTTCCGCGATGCGGGCGTTATAGCCGGCGATGTTGCGAACCCCGAGGCGCGACATCTTGCGGTAGCGGTCCTCCATCTCGCGCACCGCCCATTTCAGGGCGACCACGGCCTTGGCCGGTTCCGTCACCACGGGGGCGAGCAGATGGGGAATACCCTCGTAGACCGAGAGTTCGAGCATCTTGGGATCGACCATGATCAGCTTGCACTGGTCCGGCGGCAGCCGGTACAGCAGCGACAGGATCATGGTGTTCACGGCGACCGACTTGCCCGACCCCGTGGTACCGGCGACCAGCAGGTGCGGCATGCGCGCGAGATCGGCGACGATGGGAGCGCCGCCGATGTCCTTGCCCAGGGCAAGGGTGAGGGCCGAAGCCGTCTTCTCGTATTCCTGCGACGACAGGATCTCGGACAGCCACACGGTCTCGCGCCGGGCGTTCGGCAGTTCGATGCCGATGGCGTTCCGCCCCGGTACCACCGAGACGCGGGCCGAGATCGCGCTCATCGAGCGGGCAATGTCGTCGGCGAGGCCGATGACCCGGGCCGATTTGGTGCCCGGCGCCGGTTCCAGCTCGTACAGGGTGACCACGGGGCCCGGGCGCACCTTCACGATGTTGCCGCGCACGCCGAAATCGTCGAGCACGGATTCGAGCAGGCGGGCATTGCCCTCCAGCGCCTCCTCGTCCACGGCGTCGGTATCGCGCGGCGGCGCCTGCTTCAGCAGGGAAAGCGGCGGCAGCTGATATTCGCCTTCCATGCCGCCGAGATCGAGTGCTGCCTGGCTTTCCTCAACCGCTCGGCGGCCGGGCTTCGCCACCTTGGACGGGTTTTCGACGAGCTTGGCCCGTTCCGCCGGCGCTTCGGCGATCGCATCCGCACGAGGCGGGGCGATGCCGACGGGAGCGGCGGGCACCGGCTTTCCGGCCTCGCCGGCGAAGACAGGCTCCTGCCGTTCGGCCCGGCGCGCGGCCCGGCGCGGCTTCGGCGCCGGAGCCGGCATCTCTGCCATCGTTGTCTCGTCGCCCCGGCGCAGGCGCAATTCCGGCACGGCCGGCCGACGCGCCCACAGGTGGCCAAGGCGCTTGACGATCCAGCGCGAGCCGCCGGCACCGACCCTTGTGGCGCCGCCGACACCGCGTGCCATGGCACGCCATTCGCCGAAACTCAGCCCCATGGCGGTGACCAGCGTCATGACGGTGAGCAGCAACAGCACGAAGGAGAGCCCGGCCCCGCCGAGCGCGACCCCCGCCTTCTGCGCGAGCGCCGCCACGCCGGGCCCGACCATCGCCCCGGCCATGCCGCCGAGACCGCTGCGCAGAGGCCAGCCCTCGGGCACGTCGAAACCATTCACCGCCCCGGCACCGAGCGTGACGGCGACGACGGCCAGCAGACCGTTCAGCCACCACAGCCGCAGGCCCCGATGGGAGAACAGGCGCCAGCCCCAGGCCCCGAACACCAGCGGCACGAGCCCCGAGGCGACGCCGAGCCATTGCACGGCGAAATCGGCGACATAGGCCCCGGGCACGCCGAGAAGGTTGCGCACGGGCGCATCGGTCTCGACGTTCAGGCTGGGGTCCCCCGACGAATAGGAGACAAGGGCAAGACCAAGCCCGGTCGCCACCGCGAACAGGGCGATCCCGACGATTTCCGCCATGCGCGCCCGCAGCGCCCGGGACAGGTTTTCGGGCAGGAGGCGACGCTGGGTTTCCGTGGACGTGCCGGCCGTCTGGGCCATGTGACCTCTTACGGTGGCGGCCGGCAGGGCCGGCCAACAAACCAAACGCCGACCGCAGCCGGCGTGAACGAATCAACAACCGCGAGGCTACACGTCCCGCGGTGCCAGAACAACAGAGGGGGCCGAAACGGGGAGAGCTTCCGGCTCAGATTGCTTCGGAGCCGCGCTCGCCGGTGCGGATACGACAGGCATCCGCCAGCTCCGCGACGAAGAGCTTGCCGTCGCCCAGCTTGCCCGTATGGGCGGCACGCTGCAGCAACTCGAGCGTCTCGCTCAACTGGTCGTCCTCGACCACGATGTCGAGACGAAGCTTGGGCACGAAGGCGATCTGATATTCGGCCGAGCGATAGATTTCCGTATGCCCGTGCGAGCGGCCGAAGCCGATCGCTTCGGTAACCGTCATGCCGTGAACACCGATACCGTCG
>JAQVKV010000354.1 GCA_028694545.1 Zavarzinia sp.
CGTGACGTAATCCGCGTTTTCCTTCAACCGCTCGACCACCGCCGCCTTGTCGGGCATGCCCATCTCGACCGGATTGAGCGGTGGCCCGCCCGCCTGGTCCTCCAGCGTGCCCGCGCGCCCGTCGAGGAACAGCCCGCCGACATATTTGCCGTCCGCCGTCCGGTGGAAGGCGGGAGCCGAAGCGGCATAGGACGCCGTCGGCGCGTTGCGCGTACCGATCGAATGGCCGTCGTCGCCCAACGAGACGGCATCGCCCGCCGCCGGCACCTCACGTGGATCGACAAAGCCAAAATAGGGCATGTGGCAGGAGGCACAGGCCTGGGTTCGGTTCAGCGACAGGTTGGAATCGTTGAACAGGTCGGCGCCCAGCGCCGCCATGTCGCCGGCCGGCGCGGTCGCCGCGCCGCTGCCCGCAAAGGGCACGATCGCGACGGCGGCGGCAAGGACGATGACGGAAAGGGATATGAGATTGCGAGACATTTTCATAAACACCAATTGGCGCCTTTTCGGCCTCTGCTGGCAATGCGACCCTTTGGCCCGATAGCGTGCCTGTGAATCGCATCATTGCACCGGGCACCGGGGACGACCACATAGGACCGACAGGTTCGAGGCTGGGGCATGGCGAAAGACATCAGCAAACCGATCAGGACCGGATGGCGGGATATTGTCTTCGTCTGCGGCAAATGTCAGCGCAAGCTGAAGGGCGGCTTCGGCCCGAACGGTGGGCAGGACTTCGAGAAGGCGCTGTCCCGCGCCCTATGGCCCGAAAAGAAGGCGGTGCGGACGGTCGGCATCGTCGAGACGCGCTGCCTCGACGTCTGTCCCCGGGGCGGCGTTACCGTCGCCCGCGCGGGCGATCCGGGCGAGTTGCTGGTGATTGCGGCCGGCACGCCCATGGAAACCGTGATTCGCCGCCTCGATCTCACGCACGTGGCGGATCCGTCTGACAAGGTACAGCGATGACCCTCGCCGATTTTGTTCTGAGGCCGATCGGCTTCTTCTATCTGGTTACGGCCTTCCTGACCATCAGGGCCCTGGTGATGGGCAGTTTCCTCGATCGGGCGCTGGCGGCGATCGCGGCGGGCCAACCGCCCCGGGCCGAGCGCCTGCGCTCGTGGTGGCTGATCGTGGCGACCACGCTGATCGCCTTCGGCGGGGCCGCCTTGATGCTGCTGTGGGAAGGAGCCGTCGTCCTCTTTTGCGTCAACGCGGCGGCGCAGGTCTTCTACATCGCGGTGGCGGCACCGCGCTGGTTCGATCCTGGCGACCCGCCCAATCCGCTCGGCCGGGCGGCCAGCCGTCAGGCGATGGTGATCTATGTCGCCTCGAGCGCGCTTGTCCTCGTCGCCTGGAACAGCGGCGTCCTGCTGCCCTTCTCCGCCCTGTCGCCCCTGTCCCTCACCCTGACCGCGCTGCTGCTCGCCTTCGGGCTGCTGACGCCGCTGCGGCAATATCTGGCCGGGGCGGGCAATGTCCATGTCCACTCGGCCACGGCTCCCGCGGCGTCGCCTGAACCGGAAGTCGATATGGATGATCCGCCGCCGCCCCTGCCCAACCGTCTGGTACTGACACCATCCTTCACCGGGACGGGTGTCCGCGACGAGGAGAGCAATGAGGATGTGCCGATCCACGTCCTGCAGTCCTATCTGCCTTTCGACCTGTGCCAGCGGATCGAGGACTGGATGTATCAATTCTCGCAAGTGGCGGACCGGGACGATCCCCGGCGCTGTTCGGTCGCCAACGACATCGCCTGGGATCGCGTGGTCAGCGAGGGCGAAGCGATCTATGGCCAGATGGTCGCCATCCTCGGCCCGGCGCAGGTGCATTATCAGCCCCTGCCGAGCCCGGTGACCCCGACAACGGAACTGGGGACGCGGGTGGAACTGCGCGCCACCTATCTCGACTGGCCGATCCGCGACCTGCGACCCGAAGGGACTACTACGGTAGCGGCGTCGGAACTTGGCCTCTCCTTCGGCCTTGTGAACGACCTCGAAGCCTGGACCGACGCATTCGAGCACAGTTTCGATCCCGCCGTCTCGGGCGACACCTCCACCTGGCCGGCGGAACGGCTGGCGGAACATCACCGGCAAGGCCGCGACCTGGCCGAACGGTTGCGACGCGAACTGGCCGCGACCGGTCGCGGCGATGTCGAAATCATCTACCGCGAGGATTGAGACCTCTCAGCTCTCGCGGAAGGCCGTGTCGCGCACTCGCGCGATCGGGGTCAGGATATAATCAAGCACGCTGCGCTTACCGGTCAGGATGTCCACCTGGGCGATCATGCCCGGCAGGATCGGCAGTTCGCCGTCGGTGCTGGCGAGGCCGGGCGCCGTGGTGCGCACCTGGGCAAGATAGAAATGCTCGCCCTTATCGTCGGTCACGGCATCGGCCGAGATGTGCACGAGCGTCGCCGGAATGGCACCGAAGACGGCGAAATCATAGGCCGTCAGCTTGACCCGCGCCTCCAGTCCGGGGACGAGGAAGGCGATGTCCTCCGGCCGGATGCGCGCCTCGATCAGCAACGTATCGTCCAGCGGCACGACCTCCACCAGGGGCATGCCCGGCTGGGCGACGCCGCCGATTGTATGAACCAGCACCCGGTTGATGATGCCGCTGAGCGGCGAGCGCACCTCGGTCCGCTCCACCTTGTCCTCCATCGCCGGCATGGCCTGGGCCAGAAGGTCACGCTGGCGCTTGACCTCGGTCAGGGCTTCGAGCGCGTCCGCCTTGAATTGCAGGCGGGTGCCCTCGATCTCGCGTTCCGTCTCGACGATGGCCTGACGGTTGCGCTCGACCGAGAGACGGGCGAGGTCCCGATCCCCGCTGGCCGCCGTCATGCGCTGCTCCGCGCGTACCAGTTCGACCCGGGGCTGCAGCCCGCGCGATACAAGCGGCTGGACGATGTCGAGTTCCGCCTTGGCAAGACTCATCGCCTTCTCCGCATTGGCCAGTGCTGTCTCGGCTTCAAGGAGAGCCTGGCGCCGCTGATCGAGACGGGAGTCGAGGATGGAGAGGCGTGCGTCCAGGTCCTGTTGCCGGCCGGCGGCCAAGGCCCGTTCCGTCGCGACATATTCGGGGGCATTGCGCAGCAGCGCGTCATCGAAGACGGGGGCACGCAACTCCGCCTCGGCCGAGAGCCGGGCGAAACGGGCCGAGAGGCCCCAATATTCCTCCCGCGCCTTACGGTATTCGGCGTCGAAGGCGACCCCGTCCATGCGCAGCAGGACGTCGCCGGCTTTCACCCGGTCGCCCTGGCGGACGAGGATCTCCTTGACGATGCCACCCTCGAGGTTCTGCACCACCTGGATCTGGCGCGACGGGATCACCCGCCCTTCGCCCCTTGTCACCTTGTCCAGTTCGGCCGTCGCCGCCCAGAAGACGAAGCAGAACAGGAACAGGGCGACGACGGCCACGAGCAGGCTGGCGGAGATCGCCGGCTTGATGTCCTCGGCCCGCTGGATGGATGGATTGCTCATGCGACGGCCTCCCGCGCCGGGCGCGGCCCCTGCCCCGCCAGCGCCGCCATGACACGATCGCGAGGGCCGGCCGCCACCACCTTGCCCCGGTCGAGCACGATCACCTTGTCGACCAGTTCGAGCATGGCGGTGCGATGGGTGACGAGGACCATGGTCTTGCCCGCGACGATGGTCTTCATACGTTCGATGAATTGCGCCTCGGTGCGGACATCCATGGCCGAGGTCGGTTCATCCATCACATAGATCGCGGGATCGCGCACCAATGCCCGGGTCAGCGCGATCGCCTGGCGCTGGCCGCCCGACAGCCCCTCGCCCCGCTCCTCGATCTCGAGGTCGTAGCCCTGGGGCAGACCGCCGATCATGTCGTGCAGGCCGCTCGTTTCCGCCGCGCGGATCAGGCGCTCGTCGTCGACGTCGTCGAGGCCGATGGTAACATTGTTCCGGATCGTGCCCGAGAACAGGCAAACGTCCTGCAGCACGACCCCCATGGCCTTGCGCATCAGGTCGGGATCGAGCTGGCGCACCTCGGTGCCGTCGATGGTCACCGTGCCGTCCTCCGGCGCATGCAGGCCGAGGATGAGGCGCGCGACC
>JAQVKV010000355.1 GCA_028694545.1 Zavarzinia sp.
CCTCGTGCTCTTCGTTGTCACCCTCTGCCTCAACATCGTGGCGCTGCGGATCGTCCGCAAGTATCGGGAGCAGTACGAATGACCGACGTCGCGGGCAAGTTCACCGTCGAACCCTTCTCGGCCTCGGCCGAGAAGCGGGAGAGGTTCAACCGGCTGCTGAAGAAGCGCTATGCCGCCGAGGCGCGTTTCAAGATGTGGGGCATCGTCGCCGTCTCGGTCGCGGTCGTCTTCCTCGTGCTGCTGCTCGGGTCGATCCTGCTCCAGGGGGCCTCGGCCTTCTCGACCACCAAGGTTGAACTCGAACTCTATCTCGATCCGGCCGTGATCGATCCCCAGGGCACCAAGGACCCGCAGACCATCGCGAGCGCGGATTACAACCAGATCCTGCGCGCCTCGATGTCGAAGCTGTTCCCCGAGGTCCAGGGCCGCCGGGAACGCCGGGACATGATGTCCCTGCTGTCCTCGGGCGCCGCCTACGAGGTCGCGGGCCATGTCCGCGACAACCCGGACCTGATCGGCCAGACCATCAGGTTCGAGGTTCTGACGGACGATCTCGTCGACATGCTGCGCAAGGGCTACATCGAGCGCAACGTGCCGGAAGCGGACCGCAAGCTGAACGACTTCCAGCTCGGCATCTACGACAAGCTGGTGGCGACGGGGGCTCTCGGTGGAGCCTTCAACACCGAACTGATCACCACCGGTGACAGCCGCGAGCCGGAGAATGCCGGCCTGTGGGGCGCCGTGGTCGGCTCGTTCCTGACCCTTGTCGTGACGCTCGGCATCGCCTTCCCGCTCGGCGTGATGGCGGCGGTCTATCTCGAGGAATTCGCCCCGAAGAACCGCATCACCGACATGATCGAGGTGAACATCAACAACCTCGCGGCGGTGCCCTCGATCGTCTTTGGTCTGCTTGGCCTTGCGGTCTTCCTGAACTTCTTCGGCATGCCGCGCTCGGCGCCGGTGGTGGGCGGCCTCGTGCTGGCCCTGCAGGCGCTGCCGATCATCATCATCGCGTCGCGCGCCGCCATCAAGGCGGTGCCGCCGTCGATCCGCGAGGCGGCGCTCGGCATGGGGGCCTCGCCGCTCCAGACCGTGATGCATCACACGCTGCCGCTGTCGATGCCGGGCATGCTGACCGGTGCCATCCTCGGCATGGCCCATGCGCTCGGCGAAACCGCGCCGCTGCTCATGATCGGCATGGTCGCCTTCATCGTCGACATCCCGTCGGGCTTCTCCTCGCCCGCGACGGTGCTGCCGGTGCAGATCTATCTCTGGGCCGACAGCCCGGAGCGCGCCTTCGTCGAAAAGACCTCGGCCGCGATCATCGTGCTCCTGCTCTTCCTGATCTCGATGAACGCGATCGCGATCTACCTCCGCAAGAAATTCGAACGCAAGTGGTGAGTGCTGCCATGACCACCCTCGACTTTACCACCCACACCGTCCCCCTCGACGGCAAGGCCAAGATCTCCGCGAAGAACGTCAACCTCTGGTATGGCGAGAAGCAGGCCCTGCACAACATCAACCTCGAGGTCGGCGAGAACCAGGTGACCGCGCTGATCGGCCCGTCGGGCTGCGGCAAGTCCACCTTCCTGCGCTGCCTCAACCGGATGAACGACACGATCACCTCGTGCCGCATCCAGGGCGACATCCGCATCGACGGCGACGACATCTACGCTCAGGCGCTCGACGTCGTGCACCTGCGCGCCCGCGTCGGCATGGTGTTTCAGAAGCCCAATCCCTTCCCGAAGTCGATCTTCGAGAACGTGGCCTATGGCCCGCGTCTGCACGGCCTCGCGGAATCGAAGGACCATATGGAGCACATCGTGAAGTCGAGCCTGGAGCGGGCCGGCCTCTGGAAGGAAGTGTCCGACCGCCTGCAGTCGCCGGGCACCGGCCTGTCCGGCGGCCAGCAGCAGCGCTTGTGCATCGCCCGCGCCATCGCGGTTTCGCCCGAAGTGATCCTGATGGACGAGCCCTGCTCGGCGCTCGATCCGATCGCGACGGCGAAGATCGAGGAGCTGATCGACGAACTGCGCGAGAATTTCACCATCGCCATCGTCACCCACTCGATGCAGCAGGCCGCCCGCGTCTCGCAGCGCACCGCCTTCTTCCACCTGGGCGTCCTGGTGGAGAATGGGCCGACCGAAGGGATCTTCACGAATCCGGTCGACAAGCGTACGCAGGATTATGTTACCGGCCGCTTCGGCTGATCAGGCAAGGAAACGTTCCATGGCCGCAACTCATACCGTCTCCGCCTTCGATGCGGAGCTGAACGCGCTGAAGACCAAGGTGCTGCGCATGGGCGGCATCGCGGAAGCGAATGTCGCCGCCGCCGTGCAGGCCGTCATGCGCCGTGACAAGGCGCTGGCGGAGCGCACCATCACCTCCGACCAGCGCATCGATGTCTTCGACAGCGAGATCTCCGAACTGGTCACCCGCCTGCTGGCGCTCCGCCAGCCCATGGCGATCGACCTTCGCTTCATCGTCGGCACGCTGAAGATCGCGACCGATCTCGAGCGCATCGGCGATTACGCGAAGAACATCGCGAAGCGCACGACGGCGATCGGCACGGCCGTGCCGACCCAGCCGATGCACGCCATCCCGCGCATGGGCGAGATGGTGCTGAGCATGGTGAAGGACGTGCTCGACGCGCTGTCGAACGAAGATGTCGAGAAGGCCGTGGCCGTGCGCGACCGCGACGCCATCCTCGACGAGCTTTACAACAGCGTGTTCCGCGAACTCCTGACCTACATGATGGAGGATCCGCGCACGATCACCGGCTGCACCCATCTCCTGTTCATCGCGAAGAACCTGGAGCGCATCGGCGATCACGCCACCAACATGGCGGAAGCGGTCTATTACATCGTCACCGGCAACCGCATGTACAACGACCGCCCCAAGGCGGACGTGACGGCGGAAATCACCGATCCGAGCCAGATCGCCTGAGCGGACCGTGGCTCCGATGAAACCTTCCATCCTCATTGTCGAGGACGAGCCGGCCCTGGTCGACTTGCTGCGTTACAACCTCGAAGCCAATGGCTTCGAGGTTCACGCCGCGATGGACGGGGAGGATGCGCTCGTGCTGGTCGACGAACGCCTGCCTGATCTCATCGTGCTGGACTGGATGCTGCCGTCGGTCTCCGGCATCGAGATCTGCCGCCAACTCCGCCGCAAGCCTGCCACGCGACAGGTGCCGATCATCCTCCTCACCGCCCGCTCGGAAGAGAGCGACCGGGTGCGGGGCCTTGAATCCGGGGCGGATGACTATATCACCAAGCCCTTCTCGCCGAGCGAGCTGCTGGCCCGCATCCGCGCCGTGTTGCGCCGGTCGCGTCCGGCGCTTTCGGAAGAGGGCTTGTCCTATGCCGATGTCTCCATGGATCTTTCGGCGCATCGGGTGATGCGGAACGGCACGGAAATCCACCTTGGCCCGACCGAATTCCGCCTGCTGCGCCATTTCCTGGAAAATCCGGGCCGGGTGTTCAGCCGCGAACAGATCCTGGACGCGGTCTGGGGTCGGGACATCTATATCGAGCAGCGCACGGTGGACGTCCACATCCGCCGCCTGCGCAAGGCGCTGAACGCCAATGGCGGCAAGGACATGATCCGCACCGTCCGGTCCGCCGGCTATGCCATCGATACCCAGGGCGCCGGCCGCAGCCTGCGCCACTGATCCGCCAAGGGTGCCTGCCCGTAGAGGGAAGGCACCCTTGCGCATTTCGCGGGGCTTGGCACGGCCCGGTATCACCGAAGTGTCACTCAACAGGACTAGGGTTGATGCGCTGGGGGCGGCAAAAACGAGGGAGTAATCCCGTGACGTTCCTTGGCAAAATCACGACTCGGGGTGCCGTGCTGGCACTCGCGCTGGCTGGCGGTATCGTTCAGTCCGGCATCGCTCGCGCGGAAGATATTTCCGGCGCCGGCGCGACCTTCCCTTATCCGATCTACGGCAAGTGGGCGGACGCCTACAAAAAGGAGACCGGCATCGGGCTGAACTATCAGTCCATCGGCTCCGGCGGCGGCATCAAGCAGATCAAGGCGAAGACGGTCACCTTCGG
>JAQVKV010000356.1 GCA_028694545.1 Zavarzinia sp.
ATGATGTTCCGGAACAGCGCCAACGGTGGCCTGAACGTGGTCTATCGGCGGCCGGACGGCAATATCGGCTGGATCGAGCCGAACAAGCGTCCCGCCGCCACGGTGTGAGGCATTTGGTCTTGGAGCTTAGCACCATCATCAGCCCTGAGGGTGTCGTCGCGGACCTCAAGGCCGGCAACAAGAAGCAAGCCTTGCAGGAGCTTTCCGCCCGTGCCGCCGCCATCACCGGCGTGCACGAGCGGACAATCTTCGACATTCTTCTCGAGCGCGAGCGCCTTGGCACCACGGGTGTGGGCCAAGGCATCGCGATCCCTCACGGCAAGCTGGCCGAGATCGACCGGCTGTTCGGCCTCTTCGCGCGGCTTGCCGCGCCGATCGATTTCGAATCGATCGACGAACAGCCAGTGGACCTGGTGTTCCTGCTCCTCGCACCTCAAGGGGCCGGGGCCGATCATCTGAAGGCTCTCGCCCGGGTCTCGCGCCTGCTGCGCGACAAGGACGTCTGCGAAAAGCTTCGCCACTGCGATTCGGTCGAGGCGATCTACGCCCTGCTGACCGACAACGCGCGTCCCCACGCCGCCTGATCATCGAAATCCGTCGGCCCCGGCTCTCATAGCCGGGGCTTGCGACATCGGCCAAGCGGTGGCCGTGCTTCAATGCACGCTGAGCGGCATCATCTCGTATTGCTTGGCCGCCGCAAAAGCGAGGTCGCGGTCCGCCAGCAGGGCGAGCAGCGCGCCATCGGCGCCATGGACGGCGACCACATCCTTGCCGTCCACCGTCACCGGCTTCACATAGACCAGGGAACCGTCGCCGAGGGCGGCCAGGGCTTCCGGCGTCATGTGCCGGAAATCGCCAGTATCATGCAGTGCAGTCATTTCAACACCTCCGCTGGATGCCCCATCATGGGCACATCCTGCTTAACGGGCCGTTCAAGCCCCGTTGCCAGGCCCGGCGATCTTGCCGGCCCCCGGTAGAGTCCCGGTAAGGTCGCCTGTTGCCGGCTCGTCGCCCTGCGCCAGACCGTCAATCGGGATCGTGCGCACCACGGTCGCCGGGGCCGGGCGCTGCAGATCGATATGCAGCAAACCGCTGTCGAGGCCGGCACGGACAATCTCGATCCCTTCCGCCAGTACAAAGGCTTTCTGGAACTGGCGGGCGGCGATGCCGCGATGGATATAGACCCGCTTGCCATCGTCGGCCGCCTGGCGGCCGCGCACGATGAGCTGGTTCTCCTCCACCGTGACCGCGAGATCCTCGCGCGCGAACCCCGCGACGGCGAGCGTGATGCGCAGGGCATTCGGACCCGTCTGCTCGATATTGTAGGGCGGGTAGCCGTCCGTCGCCGATTTGGCGACGCGGTCGAGCACCCGCTCCATGTGATCGAAGCCGAGCAGAAGCGGACTGTTGAATACCGACAAGCGCGTCATATGCCTTGCACCCCTTGGTCGGCGACCCCCATGGATAAGGCTGGTCACTCCGGGAAAATTCGCGCGAGCCCCGAAGGCACCCGCGCACCCCTATGATCTGGCGAGCGCGCGGATAAAATCAAGAGGCCCGCCCATCGCCGCCTTTCGACCACGGTGCCGTCGCCTTCGCCGGTCTTTCGGTGTAGATTGCCCGGCGTCATCAAGAAATTCCGCGCTTGCCCCCGGGCAGGATGCCCCGGTCCCCGACATGGAGGCAGCAATGCAGAACGGACCCCTGGTGGCTGTGATCGGCGGTGGCATCGCCGGCCAGAGCGCCGCAGCCGCCCTTTCGGAGGCCGGCGCCCTCGTCACCGTCTTCGACAAGGCTCGCGGCGCCGGCGGCAGGCTTGCCACGCGGCGCGAGGGTGGTTTGCAATGGGACCATGGCGCGCAATATTTCACCGCGCGCGACCCCGCCCTGAAGGCCCGCCTTGCCCCCCTCACCGCGCAAGGCGTGGTCGTCCCTTGGGCCGGAATCGTCGGCACGCTCGCCCCGGCCGGCTTCGTCGCCGAAGACGGGACCGAGCCCCGTTTCGTCGGCTGCCCGCGCATGAGCGCCCTCGTCGGCGCGCTGGGCAGCGGCGCCACGGTCTATTCCGTCGAGATTCGCGAGATCGCGCCGCGCGGCCCCCTCTTCACCCTGACCGATCGCCACGGCGAACACTTCGGGCCCTATGACGCGGTCATCATCGCCACGCCGGCCCCCCAGGCGGTGTCCCTGCTGGCGCTGGAACCGGCGCTCGCCGCCCGCGTCGCCGAGGTTGAAATGGCACCCTGCTGGGCCCTCATGCTCGGGGTCTCGGGATCGCTTGGCCTCACTTTCGACGGAGCCTTCGTCGCGCCTGACGTCGCTGGTGGCGCCTTGTCGTGGATCGCGCGCGACAATTCAAAGCCGGGTCGCGCCGATGGCGCCGTCGAAACCTGGATTGCCCACGCCTCCCCGGACTGGATCCGGACCCACCTCGAGGATATGCCGGAGGACGTAGCCGCCGCCCTTCTCGCTGCCTTCACCCAGGCGGTCGGCACGTCGACGCGCCCGGACATCGTCCAGGCCCATCGCTGGCGTCACGCCATGACCCTGCGTCCGTTGGGCCAGCGGTTCCTGCTCGACCCGCGCCGTCCCATCGGGGCCTGCGGCGACTGGTGCCTGGGCGCCCGTATCGAGGGCGCCTTCCTGTCCGGACACGACCTCGGCCTCGCCACGGCGGCGCGCCTTGGCCTCGTGCCCCGTCAGGCTTCCAGTTCGGCGTCCCAGTAGAGGAAATCGTTCCAGGAATGATGCAGGTAATTGGGCGGGAAGGAACGTCCGACGTCCTGCAGCTGGGCGACCGTCGGCACCACCGGGCGCGAACGCAGGTGCAGCCCGCTTTCCTTCAGCATGCGGCCACCCTTGCGCAGGTTGCAGGGCGAGCAGGCCGTGGTGATGTTGTCCCAGGTGGTGCGCCCGCCCCGGCTGCGCGGCACGACATGGTCAAAGGTGAGATCGTCGGAGCGGCCGCAGTACTGGCAGGCGAAACGATCGCGCAGAAAGACATTGAACCGTGTGAAGGCGGGGTGCTTGGCGGGCTGGACATAGGTCTTGAGGCAGACCACCGAGGGCAGACGGATTTCGGCGCTCGGGCTTCGTACCGTCCGCTCGTATTCGGAAAGGATGTTCACCCGGCCAAGGAAAACCGCCTTGATCGCGTCCTGCCAGGACCAGAGGCTGAGCGGGAAATAGGATAGGGGGCGGTAATCCGCGTTCAGGACCAGCGCCGGACAGGCCTCCACCGGATGCAACATCGCGTTCATTCACCGCCTCGCCCTATGTAATCGCTTCACCTCGTGCCAGAACGCACTCTCGCCCTACCCTCACCCTTGACGGCTTCGACCATCGCCTGATTTCCGGCGATCGCCCATGTTTCTCTACGCCCGAATTGTGACAATCCTTGCGGTTTGACACCAGCAAAATACAACATGCTGTGTGACGCCATCGTGACGTCGTAAGGATCAGCCGGCGCCGCCGAGCGGATCCAGCAGCTGCCGGCACAGGAATTCCCCGCCAAGCGCCAGCCCCTCGGGCCCGATGGCATGACCAAGGCCTCGTTCCACATGGGTCCGCACCGGCACGCTGACGGTCTCGAGAGCGCGGGCCGCCTTGTCGAGGGCGCCGACCGGCACCACCGGATCCTGGTCGCCGTGGATGAGAAGGACGGGCGGGCGGGCCCTCGCCTCGGCCTCGAGCACGGCACCGATGCCGGCCAGCGCGCCGGAATAGCCGAGCACCGCGGCCGGTGGCGCCACCCGGCGCAAGCCGACATGCAGCGCCATCATGCAGCCCTGGCTGAAGCCGACCAGCGCCATCTGGCCGTCGGCCAGGCCGAGGCGCGCCAATTCCGCGTCGAGGAAGGCGTTCAGGATCGGCGCCGCCTCGCGTGCGCCGGCCAGCCTCTCCTCCTCGGAAAAATCGGTCAGCGCGAACCATTGCCGGCCGAAGCCGGCCATGGCGCAGGGGGCGGGCCCATCCGGCGCCACGAAATAGGCATCCGGCAACAGGCGGCACCAATGGGGGGCAAGACCGATCAGGTCCTCGCCGTCGGCGC
>JAQVKV010000357.1 GCA_028694545.1 Zavarzinia sp.
TGCAGCGTGGCGGCGAGACCGTGCGCCTGACCTCGGGCGAACTCACCCTGATGCGCCTCCTCGCCGAACGCGCGGGTGAACCGATCAGCCGCGAGGAACTGGCGGAAGCCACCGGCCAGGCCCAGGAACGCACCATCGACGTGCAGGTCACCCGCCTGCGCCGCAAGATCGAGGACGATCCCCGCGCGCCCCATCACCTGCAGACCGTGCGCGGCAAGGGTTACGTGCTGTGGCTGAGCTGAACCCGCCCGCCTCCCGCGACCCGATCGAGCGCGTCTCTCGCGCGATCCGGCAGATGATGCCGAAGAATCTCTTCGCGCGGGCGCTGATCATCATCGTGGCGCCCGTGTTCATCTCGCAATCGGTCCTCTCCTTCATCTTCATCGACCGGCATTGGGAGCTGGTCACGCGTCGCCTGTGCAATTCGATCGCCGGCGATATCGCCTATATCGTCGCCGAGATGGATCCGGCACCGGGCGCGGACAATACACGCACCTTCCACCTGGCCGGCGCCACCATGCAGCTCGCCCTCGAATATGATCCGGGCGCCGAACTGCCGGCGGCGGCGGACGGGCGCTTCCCCATTCTCGAGCGGGTGCTGCGCACCGAACTGACCCGGGTCGTGGGCCTGCCCTCGACGATCGACACCATGTCGGATGCGGACATGGTGTCGATGGCGTTCGATCTCGGCGACGGCATCCTGCGCGCCAGCGTGCCCCTGAAACGCATCACGACCTCGACCAACGAACTGCTGTTCTTCTGGATGGTCGGGCTTTCCGTCCTGCTTCTGACCGTCGCGATCCTGTTCCTGCGCAACCAGATCCGTCCCATCGTGCGCCTGACCGAGGCGGCGGAAGCTTTCGGCAAGGGCCAGCGGGCCGATGACTTCAAGCCGTCCGGCGCGCGCGAGGTGCGGCGCGCCGCCGCCGCCTTCATCGCCATGCGCCAGCGCATCGAGCGCCACCTGCGCCAGCGCACCGAGATGCTGGCCGGGATCAGCCACGACCTGCGCACCCCGCTGACCCGCATGAAGCTGCGCCTCGCCATGATGGACGGCGGCGAGGACCGGGAGGAGCTGACCCGGGACGTCACCGAGGTCGGACGCATGGTCGAGGAATTCCTCGCCTTCGCGCGCGGCCAGGAAGGCGAACAGCCGGCCGAGACCGATATCGCCGACCTGATCGCCGAAGTGGTCGAGGACGCGGACGCCGGCCATCGCGGCGTGCCGGTCGAGGCGCCAGCCGACCTTGCCCCCCTCGTCGTCACGATCCGGCGCCAGGCGGTGAAGCGCTGCCTCATGAATCTCGTCGACAATGCCCAGCGCCATGCGAAGCATGTCCGGGTCTCGCTGGCCGTCACCAGCCGCTGGATCGAGATCGCGGTGGATGACGATGGCCCCGGCATCCCCGAGAACCAGCGCGATGACGCCTTTCGCCCCTTCGTCCGCCTGGATGCCGCGCGGAACCCGCTCGACGCCGGGGTCGGCCTTGGCCTTGCCATTGCGCGGGACGTGGCGCGCAGCCACGGCGGCGACATCTTCCTCGAGGCGAGCGCCATGGGCGGCCTGCGCGCCCGCGTCCGCCTGCCGGTGTGAATGCCGTGCGCCGCGCGATCCTCGTGCTCTCGCTCGTCCTCGCCGCGCCGGCCCGGGCCGACGAGGTCGAGGCCCCATCCCGGACAGCGGCCTGGCGCGTCGACTGCGCCGCGACCTCGGTCATCACCGATGGTCGGGTTACGCGCGCATCCGCCTGCAGTGCCGATTTCACGGGCCAGGACGGGGCGGACATCCGCCTCTGGACCGAGACTCGCGATGCCGGACAGCTGGTCCGGCGTCCGCCCGCGGTGACGATCGAATTCGCTGTCCCGGCTGACCGGCTGCAAATGTTGCGCGGCAATTTCGCGAGCCGGGCGTCCCTGATCACCGCAAGCGCCGTCTTTCACGTTACCTTCAACGACCGCGATCCGATCGAAGGCCGGTGCGAATCCCTGTCGGTGCCACCGAGGCCCGCCGCGCCCGGGCCCGCCAGTCCCCGGCCACTGGATTTCGATCGCATCGGTTGCCGCATCGCGGATGCCGAAGGCCTCCTGCGCCGTCTTCTCCTCGACACCCGCAGCTTCGCGACGGCGCTCACCATCGGCGACGCTCATCTGACCGGCCGTTTCGTGCTGGATACCGGGGGCGAAGCCGCCTTCGACGCGGCGATGGCGCGCCTGGCCGGAACCGGAGTGGTCGCGGTCCCCGCTCCGGCCACGGCGCCGTCCCGGCCGGGAGAACCGCCGACGGTCGAATACAACATCGACAGCTTCGACGGTTCCGCGACCGCGCCTCCCGCCCTGCCCCCGCCGGGTAACTCGCGCTAGAATCTGACGGGCGAAGAGCTTCAGTACAACCGGCCACCATTCGGCACCGCCTGCCCAGGACCGATCAGGACCACGGCGCCATCGGTGTCCGGCACGCCGAGGACCAGAATTTCCGAAACAAAAGGCCCGATCTGGCGCGGTGGAAAATTGACCACGGCGAGGACCTGACGGCCGATCAGGCCGGCCGGTTCGTAATGCACGGTGATCTGAGCCGAGGAGCGGCGCAGGCCGATCTCCCCGCCGAAGTCGACCGTGAGCTTGTAAGCGGGTTTGCGCGCCTTGGGAAATTCCTCGGCCGCAACGATGGTGCCCACCCTGATGTCGAGTTTGTGGAAATCGTCGATGGTCGCCGTCGTCACCTGCCTGCTCCTGAAAATGAAAACGGGCGGCGAAGGATATTCGCCGCCCGCCGATCCTTGAATGCGCTCGGGCTTATTCGCCCTTGGCCTTCGCGGTCAGGGCCTTCAGTTCCTCGATCGATTCCTTGACGCGGGTCTGTATCACGTCGAACGCCTCGGAATTGGCCTTGGAGGTCATTTCCGCCAGTTCGCGCATGTTGGCCAGCGCCGCCTCGAACGCCTTCTTCAGCACTTCGGGCGCGACCTTGGCTTCGGTCGGGCTGGTGGACATGACACCGCGCAGCACGCTGGCGGCTTCCGTCATGGTCTCGCGCATGATCTCGACCTGACGCTTGGCCACGGCCTGGAAGCCATCGAAAGCGATACGGTTGGCCTGGGTCAGGGCCTCGATATTCTTGCGGGACGACGCGACAATCGAATCCATGTCGACATTCGGCATCTTCATGTCGCCAACGAATTTCTTCACATCAAAATTGAAGAATGGAAACTCAGGCTTGTCGGAGGCCATAACGAGTCCTTTCGTCAAAAGCAGCACCGCCTCGGGCGATGGGGGGAGAAACAAGACTTGCCCATGCTGCCGTCGGCGGTCCCGACGACTGCAGTGCACAATATACACTCACTCCTTGGTTTCGCTCATACCCTTCAACTCGGACATCGTCGCTTTCACACGCTCGTTGATCAGGGAGAGCGCCTCGCCGTTGGCCTTCGATGCGGCCTCGGCCAAGTCCTTCATGTTCTGCACCGCCATGTTCAGGGCCATGCGCGCGATTTCGGTCGGCGACGGACCTTCGCCGCCCGCATCCTCGCCGCCCTTCTTCGCGTCGCGGCGCGCCTTGATCGCCGCTTGGGCCATTTCCATGGTGTTCTGGAAAATCTCGATCTGGCGCTTGGCAAGGCCGGCGTAACCGTCCGTGACGGAACGCTGGGCCGCGATCAGGGCGTCCATGTTCCGGCGGTTGGTATCGATCAACTGACCGACATCGACCGTCGGAAGCCGGAAGCTGCCGAGAAGCTTCGAGACGTCGACACCGAAAAGGTTGGCGGAATTCTTATCGTCGCTCATCGGCGCCTTTCCTTCTTGTGCGGGCCCTGATTCGTCGGATGCCCGTGGAGACTATATCGATGTTTTACGACGCGTCGATTGTAGACCTGCGCCGCAACATTGCTATCGGTAAACGACGTAGCAGCCTGTCACCACGCGCCAGTTGCCGGTCGAGGGCAGCCATCGTCCGGCTCAGATCCTCGCTCTCGTCGGCAAGAAAGACAGGCATCACGGCAAGGAAGACGGCCGCCGCCCCCCGGCGCCGGACCAGCCCCCCAAGGCCGGC
>JAQVKV010000358.1 GCA_028694545.1 Zavarzinia sp.
ACCTTCTGGTTCCTCGGCGTTCTCTTCACCATCCTCGCCCTCGTCGCCGTGCTGAACCTCGCGACGAACGAGGAGTCGGCCTTCCATGTGCCGACCTATCTGGTCGCCCTGCTCGGCAAATACCTGTGCTACGCGATCCTGGCGCTGTCGATCGATCTGGTCTGGGGCTATGTCGGCATCCTGTCGCTCGGCCATGGCGCCTTCTTCGCGCTCGGCGGCTATGCCATGGGCATGTATCTGATGCGCCAGATCGGCCCGCGCGGCGTCTACGGTGATCCGGTCCTGCCGGACTTCATGGTGTTCCTGAACTGGAAGGAACTGCCGTGGTACTGGCTCGGTTTCGACAATTTCTTCTTTTCGATGATCATGGTCGCGCTGGTGCCCGGCGTTCTCGCCTTCGTCTTCGGCTATCTGGCGTTCCGTTCGCGGGTTACCGGGGTCTATCTCTCCATCATCACCCAGGCGATGACCTATGCCCTGCTGCTCGCCTTCTTCCGCAACGACATGGGTTTCGGCGGCAATAACGGCCTGACCGACTTCAAGGACCTGCTCGGTTTCAACCTGCAGACCGACGGCATGCGCGTGACGCTCTTCGTCGCCTCGGGCCTTTTGCTGGCCGGGACCTATCTGCTGTGCCGCTGGATCACCCTGTCGCGCTTCGGCAAGGTGCTGATCGCGGTCCGCGACGCCGAAAGCCGGACGCGCTTCATGGGCTACCGGGTCGAGGGTTACAAGCTCGCGGCCTTCACCTTGTCGGCGGTGATGGCGGGTTTCGCCGGGGCGCTCTACGTGCCGCAGGTCGGCATCATCAACCCGGGTGAGTTCGCGCCGCAGAATTCGATCGAGGCGGTGGTCTGGGTCGCGGTCGGCGGGCGTGGCACGCTGGTCGGGGCGGCCATCGGCGCCGTCGTCGTCAACCTGGGCAAGACCCTGTTCACCGGCTGGATTCCCGAACTCTGGCTTTTCGCGCTCGGCGGGCTGTTCGTCTTCGTCACCCTGCTGATGCCGAAGGGCATTCTCGGCACGGTGCCGCAGCTGATCGAGATGATGCGCAACCGGAAGGTCCAGAACGCCGCCGAAGCGGCCCCACCCCCGGCGGATGCGCCCAAGAGTGCTGGCGAATAGGAGGGCGGGACCATGCTGATCGGTGATATTTCCCCGAAACCCATCCTCTATGTCGATGGCGTCACCGTTACCTTCGACGGTTTCCGCGCGCTGAATGATCTCTCCCTCGTCATCGCCCCCGGCGAGATGCGGGCGATCATCGGCCCGAACGGCGCTGGCAAGACCACGATGATGGATGTGATCACCGGCAAGACGCGGCCGGACGTCGGCACCGTCGCCTTCAACGGCGACGTCGACCTGACCAAGCTGGACGAGGCGGCGATAGCCCAACTGGGGATCGGACGCAAGTTCCAGAAGCCCACGGTGTTCGAGAGCCACACGGTGCGCGACAACCTGCAATTGGCGCTTGCCGGCTTGCGCAAGCCTTTCGCCGTGCTCTTCGCCCGGGAGACGGCGAAGGAGATGGAGCGCATCGACGAGCTTCTCGAGCTGACCAAGCTGACGGATTCCGTCGGCCGCCTGGCGGGGGACCTGTCCCACGGCCAGAAACAATGGCTCGAGATCGGCATGCTGCTGGCGCAGGAACCGGCGCTGCTTCTCGTCGACGAACCGGTGGCCGGCATGACCGACGCCGAGACCGAGGAGACGGCCGAACTGCTGGTCGAGATCAACAAGACCCGTTCCGTCGTCGTCGTCGAACACGACATGACTTTCGTGAAGGCGCTGGGCGTCAAGGTGACGGTGCTGCATGAAGGCTCGGTGCTTGCCGAAGGTCCGCTGGACCAGGTGCAGGCGAACGAGCGGGTCATCGAAGTCTATCTGGGCAGGTAGGGGCGGGATCATGCTGTCAGTCGAAAAGATCGACCTTTTCTATGGTGCCGCTCAGGCTCTGCGCTCCGTCTCGCTGACGGCCGAGGTCGGGCAGGTTACCTGCCTGCTCGGGCGTAACGGCGTCGGCAAGACCTCGATGCTGCGGGCGATCACCGGCAATCAGCCGGTGAAGCGCGGCAAGATCCTGTGGGAAGGCGAGGATATCACCAACCTGAAGCCCTTCGAGCGCGCGCGCCGGGGCATCGGCTATGTGCCGCAGGGCCGCGACATCTTCCCCCTGCTGACCGTTCGCGAGAACCTGGAGACCGGCTTCGCCGTCCTGCCGCGCGGCGAGCGCAAGGTGCCGGACGAAATCTTCGAGCTGTTTCCGGTGCTGAAGTCCATGCTGCGCCGGCGCGGCGGCGATCTGTCCGGTGGCCAGCAGCAGCAGCTCGCCATCGGTCGGGCCCTCGTCATGAAGCCGAGGCTTCTCGTCCTCGACGAGCCGACGGAAGGCATCCAGCCCTCGATCATCAAGGATATAGGCAAGGTCATCGAGCTGTTGCGGGGCCGGGGCGAAATGGCCATCCTGCTGGTCGAGCAATATTTCGATTTCGCCCACGAACTCGGCCAGACGCTGGCGGTCATGGACCGGGGCGAGGTGGTCCTGGCGGGGCCGAAGGACCAATTGGATGAAGCCGAGGTTCGCCGCCACGTCATGGTCTGAGGACGCGACGCCGAAGGTAGCAGCGCTCGCCCGGGCGGAAGGTACGCTGGAGATCGCCTTTCGCCGCCGGGGCGAGGCGACGGTGCTCGACCATCTTTACCAGCAGGGCTGCGCCAAGGCCCGCTTCCCGAAGGTGGAAGCGTCGTCCTTCACGACCGCCGTTACCCTGAACACGTCCGGCGGCCTGACCGACGGCGACCGTCTGTCCACCCATGTGCGCTGGGGCGAGGGCACGGCGGCGACAGTTGCTTCCCAGGCGGCGGAGCGCGCCTATCGTGCAATGGGCGATGTGCCGGCCCGGCTGGACACACATCTTGCGGTGGCGGCGGGCGCGAGCGCCGAATGGCTGCCGCAGGAAACCATCCTCTTCGACGGCGCCAGGCTGCACCGTGACCTGCGGATCGATGTGGCGGGCGATGCTAGTTTTCTGGGTCTCGAACAGGTGATCTTCGGGCGGACGGCGCGGGGCGAGGTGGTGCGCGATGGGGCCTTTCGCGATGCCTGGCGCGTATGGCGCGACGGGCGACTGATCTATGCCGACGTCTTCGCCCTTAAGGGCGACATGCAGGCCCGGCTGGATGGCAAGGCGGTGGCGCAAGGGGCGATCGCGGCGGCCAGTATCATCCATGTGGCGCCCGATGCCGCCGAGAGGCTGGCCGAAGTGCGTAATTCGCTCGGTCACTTTACCCTTTGGGGGGCCAGCGCCGACGACGGTATGCTGATGATCCGCCTGCTGGGCGAGACGGGGGCGGCCCTGCGCCGTATGGTGCTGGCCGCGCTGGCCCCCTTGCGCGGCGGCCGTCCGGTGCCGAAGGTATGGCAGATCTAGCGCCTTCGGGTTGGGAGATCCCGGCCTTCGCCGGGATGACGAGTTTCAGAAAAGCTCCAACCGGGCCATTGAGGCCCCGCGGAGCTTCAGCGAAGCGAGCCAAGGCGGCGGACGCCGCCGCCCGGCGCTTGAGGGACAACGATCATGAATCTTTCACCGCGTGAGAAGGACAAGCTGCTGATCGCCATGGCGGCGATGGTGGCGCGCAAGCGTCTGGAACGAGGCGTGAAGCTGAACTACCCGGAGGCCGTGGCGCTGATCACCGATTACGTGGTGGAAGGGGCACGGGATGGCCGTACGGTCGCGGACCTCATGGCGGCGGGCGCCACCGTGCTGACGCGGGATCAGGTGATGGAGGGCATCGCCGAAATGATCCACGACGTCCAGGTGGAAGCGACCTTCCCCGACGGCACCAAGCTCGTCACCGTCCACGAACCCATCCGCTGAGGGAGGCCGACATGATTCCGGGCGAAATCATTCCCGCCGAAGGCGAGATCATTCTGAACGAAGGTGCGGAAGCCATCACGATCGAAGTGGCGAACACGGGCGACAGGCCGGTCCAGGTCGGCAGCCATTACCATTTCGCCGAAACCAATGCCGGGCTT
>JAQVKV010000359.1 GCA_028694545.1 Zavarzinia sp.
CTCGGCTATTTCTTCTGGACCGACCCGCGCGTGCTGCGCTACGGCCCGACCGAGAACCTCTACGGCCCCGAGGCAATCGCAAGCTATCGCGCCGCCCGCGACGTGACCGACATCGCGCGGCGGCTGGAGAACACGCGGATCAACACCTTCGGTGCCGATTACGCCATCGCCAACACGGAATACATCCGCCTGAAATCCGGCAAGCGCGGGCGCCAGACCCAGGTCTGGGCCCGCCTGCCCGAGGGTTGGCGCATCGTCTCGGCCCACGTCAGCCTGCTGGGCTGACAAAAAAGGCGGGGTGCGCTGGACACCCCGCCCTTTCCAGGATCCTCGCCGGCGATCAGCCGCAGGAATAGAGGCCGCCGGCCTTGTTGATGATGCCGTTGTATTCCTTGAAGATGCCGACGACCTTGGCCTTCAGCTCGCTTTCGGCGGCGATCTCGTCCCAGAACTTGATCGCGGCCTGTTCGACCTGGCCCCATTCGGTGCCCGGAATGGTGCGCAGCTTCAGCTTGTCGCCGGTCGCGCGCAGCTTGGCCTCGCCGCCCCAGTACCACTGATTGCGGAAGGTGTGGCTGGCCTCGACGCAGGAGAGATAGAGCTGCTTCAGGTGTTCCGGCAGTTCCATCCACTTCTTCTCGTTGGCGAACCAGGAACCGATCCAGGCGCCCGAGATATTGTTGGTCAGGAAGTAGTCGGTCACGTCGGCCCAGCCCACCGTGTAATCCTCGGTGATGCCCGACCAGGACATGCCGTCCAGCTCGCCCGTCTGCACCGCGACCTGCACGTCCTCATAGGGCAGCGTCACGGGCACCACGCCGAACTGGGCGAGGAAGCGGCCGGCGGTGGGGAAGGTGTAGAGACGCAGGCCCTCGAGGTCGGCCAGCGACTTCACTTCCTTCTTCGTGTTGAAATTGCACGGATCCTGCCCGGCGGCCGAGAGCCAGACCACGCCGCCCGCCTTCTTGTAGGCATCCCGCCAAATGTCGGCGAGGCCGTACTGGTGGAACAGGGTCGGCACGTCGAGAGCGTGCTTGGTCGCGAAGGGGAAGTAACCGCCGAAGACCGAGATCTCCACCGGGGCGGACATGCTGTCGTCGTCGGAATGGACGGCGTCGATGGTGCCGTTCTGCAGGGCGCGGAACAATTCACCCGTCGGCACGAGCTGGTCGGCGTAATAGACCTCGATCACCATCTCGCCGTTGGCCGCCTTGTTGAAGGCGTCGACGAAGGGCTTGGTCACGAACTGGCCGAGCACGGAGCCGGCATAGGTCTGCAGGCGCCACTTGATCGGTTCCGCCGCCTTGACGTAGGGCGCGCCGAGCGTGGTTGCCGCCGCCGTGGCGACAGCGCCGGTGCCGGCCTTCTTCAGGAAATCGCGCCGGTTCGTCGGCTTCGGAGTTTTCTTCGTCGTCATCGCTTGGGCCTCCACTGTCGATCTGAAATCTCAGCCGTAGAAGTGATTGGGCAGCCAGGTGGCTATCCCCGGGAACGCGCCGATGATGATGAGCGTGAGGATCATCAACCCGACGAAAGGCACGATGGAGCGATAGATGTCCGGCAGCGTGATCTCCGGTGGCGCCATCGAGCGCATGAGGAAGAGGTTGTAACCAAAGGGCGGCGTCAGATAGGCGACCTGGCAGGTGATGGTGTAGAGCACGCCGTACCAGACCAGATCGAATTCGAGCGCCGCCGCCAGCGGGATGAACAGCGGCGCCACGATGACCAGCATCGCCGTATCGTCGAGGAAAACGCCGAGGATGAGGAAGGTGAGCTGCATCAGGATCAGCACGGTCCAGCGGTCGAGCCCGAGATCGCCAAGGAACAGGCGCTCGATCGACTTGACGGCGCCCAACCCGTCGAACACCGCGCCGAAGCACAGCGCCGCCAGGATGATCCACATGAACATGCAGGAGATGGCCAGCGTCTTGCGCGTCGTCTCGTGCAGCACCTTGAAGGTCATGCGCCCCCGCGCGATCGCCGCGACGATGGAGGCGAGCGCGCCGACCGCCGAGCTTTCGACGAGACTGGTGACCCCGGTCAGGAACAGGCCGGTCATCGAGACGAAGATGCCGAGCGGAATGATGCCGGCGCGCAGCAGAGCGAATTTCTCCCCCCAGCTGTAACTCGCCCGTTCCTCCTTCGAGAGCGGCGGGCCAAGCTCCGGGCGCAGCCAGCAGCGGATGACGATATAGCCGATGAACAGCGCCGCCATCAGCAGCCCGGGAAAAACGCCCGCCATCCACAGGTGCCCGACCGGCTGGCGCGCGATCATGCCGTAGAGCACGAGGACGACCGAGGGCGGCACCAGGATGCCGAGCGACGAGCCCGCCTGGATCACCCCGCTGACCATGATCTTGTCATAACCCCTGCGCAGCAACTCAGGCAGCGCGATAGTGGCCCCCACCGCCATGCCGGCGACGGACAACCCGTTGATCGCCGAGATGATGACCATGAGCAGGATCGTGCCGATGGCGAGCCCGCCGCGCACCGGCCCCATCCAGACATGGAACATGCGGTAGAGATCGTCCGCGATGCGCGATTCCGCCAGCATGTAACCCATGAAGACAAAAAGCGGCAGGGTCAGCAGCGGATACCATTTCATCAGCTTCATGGCGGCGGTGAAGCTCATCTCCGCCGAACCGTCGCCCCACAGCAGCAAAGCCGAAGCCGAACCGACGAAGCCGATGACGGCGAAGACCCGCTGCCCGGTGAGCAGCAGCACCATCATGCTGGTGAACATGAGAAGGGCGATGAACTCGTAACTCACGACAGCGCCTTCCCCTTGATGGTCGCCCAGTCCTTGATCAGGATCGCGATCGCCTGCAGCAGGGCGAGCGCGATGCCGATCGCCATGACCACCTTCACCGGCGCCACATAGGGCCGCCAGGCCGAGAAGCTGCGCTCGCCCGTGTCGAAGGCATAGATCGTGCTGTTGATCGCGCCATAGAGCAGCAGGCACAGGAAGAAGATCATGGCGCAGTCGGTCACCAGATTGACCCGGGCCTTCTTCTTCACCGTCCAGCCGCCGTAGAGCAGGTCCATGCGGACATGTTCTTCCTGCTTCAGCGACCAGGCGCCGCCCAGCAGGTAATAGGCGACCATGACGAACTGTCCCAGTTCCACGCCCCAATTGATGGGCAGGAAGAAGACTTTCATGATCGACGAATAGAGCAGAAGGCCGAGCAGCGCGAATATGAGGTACATCGCGACCAGACCAGAGTAATGGCTGATCGAATCCACGACTTTCACGTAGGCCCTAATCGCTTTCGGCATACGCCTACCCCCGAAAAACCATCCGGCTGCCCAGCTTCAGCCTATCCCAGGCCATGGGTGCCCGATACCCAATAATTAGGCAATCAGATGGCACTGAAGCCATTGTCGACGAAAATATGGGCACCATTCACGAAACTGGATTCGTCGGATGCCAGGAACAGCGCCGCCTTGGCCACTTCCTCCGGTTCACCGATGCGTCCTTGCTGGGCGGCCATGGCGGCATCCGAGACATCGACGCCATGGGCCGTCAGCCCGGCCAGTTCGCGCGCGCCATGAGGCGTGCGGATAAAGCCAGGGCAGACCGCATTGCAGCGGATGTTCTGGTCGCGGAACTCGACCGCGATGGCACGGGCGAACATGTGGCAGGCGCCCTTGGTGGTGTCGTAGAGCACTTCCATCGGCGTCGCATAGACCGCCGAAATGGAGGAGGTACAGACGATCGAACCGCCGCCGCCGGCAATCATGCCGGGCAGCACTGCCTTGGTCATCAGGAACATGGAGCGCACGTTGACCGCATGCAGCCAGTCCCATTCCGCGACCGAAATCTCGAGGAAGGGTTTGATGACGATCGTACCGGCGTGATTGAACAGGGTGGTGACGGAGCCGAAACTCTCCACCACCCTGGCGACGGCTGCATTCACCTGAGCTTCGTCCGAAACATCGGCGACGAAGGCTTCCGCCGTGCCGCCCGCCGCGCGGATCTTCGCCACGGTCTCGCGCGCGCCCGCCTCGTTCAGATCGATGATGGCGACTTT
>JAQVKV010000360.1 GCA_028694545.1 Zavarzinia sp.
AGCCAGGTCAAGCGCGTCTGGGCCGGGCACAAAGCCAAGGAGGCCGCCCGATGATCGCCCGCAGGAAGGGCCGCGCCGTGGCGCTCACCCCGGCGGAGCTTGACGCCTTGCGGAGAGAGATGGCGGAGGCCTCCGCCTGGATGCGCGACGAGCTGGCCCGGCGCCGCCAAGTAGGCAAGTCGAGTGGAGACCCTTGCAAAGACACTGCATTTAATATTAAAGTGCGTTCCATGCAATCATAAACGGAGGTGCTTTATGGTTCTGGGTGATGGTATGGCCTGGGAGGCCGTCCCCGACCCGTTAGGCCTTGGCCGGGGTTGGACGGCCGTTCGCCTGGGCGAGGACGAGGGCGGGCCATTCGAGGAATGGTGCGGCCAGTTCTTCCCTTCCGCCTCGGCCTGCCGCCAGGCCATCGCGGAGGGGCGAGCGGTGGCCCAGCGTTAATATCCAAGGCAGTGTTTTTCAACATTCAATAACGGTGCGATCATGATTCTTACCATAGGAAACACCAAGGGCGGCGTAGGCAAAACAACCCTCGCCGTGCAGCTTGCCATCGCCCGCGCCCTGGCCGGGCGCGACGTGTGGCTCATCGATGGCGACCGCCAGGGGACGGCGACCGCCGCCATTGCCGCGCGGGCCGAGGCCGAGCGGCAGCCCGGCATCGCGTGCGCGCAGTACCCGGACGGCCCCACCCTGCGCGGCCAAGTGCAGCAGCAGCGGGGCAAGTTCGACGACATCATCATCGACGCGGGCGGCCGCGACTCGACCGCCCTTCGCGCCGCCCTGGTGCTGTCCGACGTGCTCCTGGTGCCGTTCGCGCCGCGCTCATATGACGTGTGGGCGCTCGATGACATGGCGGCGCTGGTCGACGAGGCGCGCAGCGTGCGCGATGGCCTGCGGGCCTTCGCCGTGCTCAACCTGGCCGACGCCGGCGAGCACTCCGCGGACAACGCCGAGGCGGCGGCCGCCGTCGCCGACGTGCCGCAGTTCGAGTACCTGCCGACGCCGATCCGGCGCCGCAAGGCGTTCAGCAACGCCGGCGGCGCGGGCCTGGCCGTGGCCGAGCTGGCCCCGCGCGACCCCAAGGCATGCGGCGAACTAGACGCGCTGTTTTCAGCGGTGTTTAATATCCAAATAACCGCCTAATAGGAGTAACGGCAATGACAATTCAGCGCAAACCGAAAGCCGTTAAGACGGCTGATGAATTCGTGGCCGGCGCGCCCGACGCCGGCGCGGCCGACACTACGCCGCAGCCGGGCGGATACGAGAAGGGCATCAAGAAGGGCAACAAGCGGCAAATTACCCTGACCATCGCCCCCGAGCTGCTGCGCCGGGTGGACGAGGCCGCCAAGCGCACCGGACAGGGGAGGGCGGCCATTATCAACATGGCGATTTTCCGCGCCCTGGAAGGCGACATCTTCAAGAGTCATTAGACATTCAGAGGATATTAAAAGGCCATCCACAGAATTGCCGAAAGGGGTACGAATGAGCACAAGAAAAACCACGTCGCGCCCGGCTACGGCCGGGGAGGTGATCGAGGACCTTTTCGGCAAGGTCGACAAGATGCGCGCGAACGCGCGCAAGCGGATCGAGGCCGAGGCCAAGCCAGGCGAGACCTACGAGCAGACCGCCGCCAGGTTGCGGCAGGAGGCCGAGAAGCAGCCCGGCGCGGCCCAGGAGACACAGAAGGCGGCGGCATCCCTGCGGACACCACCGAAGGGCGACGAGCAGGGGGATTTCTTTGTCCCGGCGCTCTACGACGTGGCGACCAAGGATAACCGCAGCATCATGGACGTGGCCGTGTTCCGGCTGTCGAAGAAGGACCGGCGGGCTGGCGAGATCATGCGCTACGACCTACCGGACGGGCATGTCCAAGTCTCGGCCGGCGCGGCCGGCATGGCCTCGGTGTGGGACTATGACCTGGTGTTGATGGCGGTATCGCATCTGACCGAGGCCTGGAACCGTCACCGCGAGGGGCGAGGGGAGAAGCCAGGCCGCACCTTCCGGCCGCACGTCGCGGACGTGCTCAAGTTCTGCCGCCGCTCGGATGGCGGCAAGCAGAAGGAGGACCTAGTGGCCGCCCTGGTGCGCCTGAACACCACGCATATAGCCATCGAGCGGCAGCGGAAGGGCCGCAATGGCCGCGTCTACACGGTTTCCGAGGGCGAGCCGCTTATCAGCGGCTACCAGGTCATCGCCAACGCGGGCGGCTTGCCGGAGAGCGTCGAGATCGAGCTCCCGAAATGGATTTACCGGGAAGTTACCGAGGGCAAGAACCCGGACGTGCTGACGGTCCACCCCGACTATTTCCTGATCGACCCGGGCATCGGTCGGTTTCTCTACCGCCTGGCGCGCCGGGTCGCCGGCAAGGAACAGGCGAAATGGGCCTTCCAGACGATCTACGAGCGCAGCGGTAGCACGGGGACGTTCAAGAAGTTCACTTTCACGCTGCGCGAGCTCATCAAGGCAAACGACCTGCCCGAATACATCCTCGCCGAAGAGGCGGGCCAGGGTGGCCCCCTCCTGGTGATGACACACCGCAACCTCATCGACAACCACGGCGCAACCTCCTGACGCCGGTTCCGGTTCCTAATGTACGGAGCGAGGACCGCGCGCGATGGGCGCTACCGGCCGCTGGCAGCGCCGCGACTGTCAATAGTTCGTCAATAGTCCCGCCCGCCTGTGGATAGTCCGTACATTAGGAACCGAACCCCGTACATTGGGAACCGCTTTCCGTACATTAGGAACCGAACCCCGTACATTAGGAACCGGCACCTTTCGCAAACCTTTGTTTCGCCGCGCGTTTTCGGCCTTTTTGCCGGCTAAAACATTAAAACGTATTTAAAACTTTAAAACCCTCCGCGCCTGTGAATAACCCTCTGCGCGCGATCCACCGCCGCGCCGCCTCTTGGGGGGCAAGCCCCCCGCCGGCTCATGCCCGCCCGGTCGGCCTTCGGCCGACCGTCCCGGCATCCCCCCAGGGGCTACGCCCCTCGCGCTGCGCGCTCACCCGATACGAGGCCCCCTGAGGGGGCCGGATGGTCCCCCTTGGTGGTATGCAACCGGCAGCGCGCGGACGGGCATGTCCCCGCGCCGGTCGACGGCGCGGCCCTCCGGGCGGCCCTAACGGGCCGGGACAGCATGCCCGCCGTGATACGTCGTCGGCATGCAACGGCCAGGAAAAGCGTCTGCAAAGGAGGGGGTAGCCCTGGCCACCCTCGGTGCGATATCGGGCCGTAGGGGCCTCGAAAACGGCCGTAGGGGCGTTTTCGAGGCGACGGCCACCCCAGGGGACCAACGGAGCCGGTTTAATCGCTCAGAGAGCCCCCCGGCTGCTCGCCGGCGACATCGAGGCCCTGCAGCATCGCCGGAACTGACGAGGCTGGCCAGGCCATGGATCTCCCATCGGGGCAAAAACGTGGGTCAAAGGTCAATAGTCGCGCGCCGAGGCCTGCATCGTCAGGCCTGGCGAGGGCAGGGCGGGAGAGTGTGACAAATGAGGGGCGGCCAGGGTCCGCAGGCAGGCCCCGGCGCTAACCGGCTGATCCCCCAGGGCGCGCGCCGCGCCCCTCATTTGTCACACCCGGGACCGCGAGGCGATCCACGCCGGCGCCGTCGACCTGGAGGGGTCGGGCCTCCCCCCTCTCCGATGGCCGGCTGGCGACACCACCACGGCAGCCTTATCCACGGGCGGACCTGTGGGCAAGTCCGCCGCGCCCCGTGCCTGGCGCAGGAGCGGACTTGTCCATCAGGCGGCGCCGCCGGCGCCGGCCGGTGGGTAAGGCGGGTTCAGCGCGCGAAAGCCCCATCGAGCCCCCGGCCCCCCTGGCCGAGCTCGCGCCGGCCTCCACCTGGTCGCCGCCGGGGGCGAAAAAATCCAATTAGTTTGTTAGTTTCTTTGTTTGTTAGTTTGTTTGTTGCTATAATGGGACCGTCGCCCACCAACCGCCCCAGGAGGTCCCCGTTATGCGCCCCGTCGAGTTCGCCCCCGAAGACATCATCGCCGCCGGCGAGGCCTTGCAGGCCGCC
>JAQVKV010000002.1 GCA_028694545.1 Zavarzinia sp.
AGCAGCAGCTTCGACTTCGGTGTGGCGATGAAGGTGTCGCGCGCGGCGGCGATCACGGCGGCGGGCAGCGCGATCTGCTGCATGCGCTCGCGCAGGTAGTGATACTCGATCTCGGCTTGAAGGTAGAACACGCGCAGCGGCCGGGGCGGCGTGAAGCCCAGGATCGGCACGCCCGCCGCCATATGCACGAGCCAGCAGATCAGGAAGTCGCTCTTGCCGACCTTGGGCGCGCCGCCCAGCACGAGGAGCCCGCCCGGGGTCAGCACGCGCGGCCCGATGATGTCCTCGGGCATCGGACTGGTGTCGTCGAGGAGCGCGCCAAGACTGAAGGTCGGCAATGGGCTGGCTGGGGCGTCGATGTGGGCCACGCGCAGGAGCGGCGGGCCGTTGCGCTTCACATGCAGCGCCCAGAGCCGTTCGGACTCGGCCATCAGCCGATCGAGCGGCCAGGACGGACGCAGCATGGCGGCGTTGTAGCCGCAGATCGCCTCCCAGCCCTCGAACGGGTCGAGGCGGCCTTCGTGGACGAGGCGGATGTAATGACCGATGGCGGCGCTGGCGCCCTGAAACCGGGACCAGTCGTCGACCGCGCCCTCCCGCACCGGCGTGGTGAGCACCGCGTCGATGCCGGGCTTCGCGGTCGGCGCGGCGACGTCGCTGGCGAAGCCTACGCCGGGCAGCGGCGGCATCTCGGCGACCTTTTCGGCGAAATCCGCAAGATCCACCTCGACGTCGCGATGTTCGCGGATCTGCACGAGGCGTTGATGGCCGTGCTTGTGATAGACGGTGCCCGGCACCCGGATCGGCTGGTGCGCGGAGCGGAAATGCGTGTCGCCGCCGACCTTCACGGCGATCTCGCCCCGCAGGCGGCAGAGGGTGGCCAGATCCTCACCTTCGACAGGTTCGGTCAGTTTCCACCAGACATGGAGCTTGGCCGCACCCTCGGGCGTCCGCCCGCCGCTTTCGATGATCAGCGAGGGCGGGCCCAGATGGCGGGTGACATGGTCCAGCTTGGCCGGGATGTCGCCCGCGTCGAGATCGACGACGATGGCCTGCATCTGCAGCACATCGGCGGCGCGGGCCTGGCCTTGCTCCTCGACCGTGCCGGGGATGACATAGACGGCGGCGCCCTCGCGGTTCGCCCACGCGGCGAAGGTCGCGAGCTTGCCGGGCGCGGTGTCTTCGGCCGGGATCCAGATGTTGTGCGGCTTGCCGTCCCGGCCCTGACCCTTGTCGACGAAGCCGCGGAGCGGGATCAGCCCCTCGCACCAGCTGAACACGGTGTCGAGGAAGAGGGCTATCTGCTCGGGGTCGGGATCGCAGCCGAACGGATTCTCGGACGGCGGCCCGTCGTTGAAGTCCATCCACGGGTTGAAGTGCAGGATGCCGTCGTCGCTCATGCCGGCAGCCCCCAGCAGCGCTCGGACCACGGGCAGAAGCGGCATTCGAAGAAGTCGGGCGTGGTGGCGACGCGCGGCAGCAACTCGCCTGCGTCGGTCGCCTGCAGGATCCGCACGCCGCGATCCGACATGCGCTGCGCGAGATCGGCGTCGAAAGGCACCAGTTCGTGGTGCATCTCCGCCGTGTCCTTGTTGATCGCAGTGAAGAGCGCGGGCGCGGCGCTGATGCCGGGCACGCTGGTTTCCATGTAGGCCTGATAGACCGCGATCTGGGCGGCGTAGACTGGCTTGGATTTCGTCACGCCGTCCTTGACGCAGGCGCGCCAGTTCTTGGCGTTCATGGTCTTGCATTCCCAGAGCGCGGGAACGGCCAGGCCGAAGCCTTCAGGCCCTGCGGCGATGATGCCGTCGACATGGCCACGGATGCGCCCGCCCGCGACGGAAAAGCCGAACTGGCCGCCATCGGGCCGGTTGCCCTTGCGGGTGTAGAGGTCGAACCCGGCGCCGCGCAGCCAGGCGACGGCCAGATCCTCGAGCGCATGGCCGATCGCGAAGATGCGCAGCGACTGGCCGCTGAAGTCCTGGCCCTCATCCTTCGGCGTCGCCGTGAACTCGAACTGCAGGGCACGCTCGCAGGCATGGCCGAGGCGCGAGCCGCCCAGATAGTCGCGGGGCGGCCGCATAGCCTGATCGGCGGTGAGCGTCCGGTCGACGGCGGCGTTGACCCGGTCGGCGAAGCTGGGGCGGCGGTTATAGTCCAGCATGCTGGCCTCCTTCGTAGCTGCGGTGGGCGAGCCCGTGGCAGGTCGAGCAGAGCCATTCGACCGAGAGCGGCGCGTCATAGTCGTGGTGATGCGCTTCGAGGTCGGTCACGCAGCCACATCGCTGACACCAGACCGGCACGATGATCCGGCAGGCATTGACGGCGCTCCTGACGATGCTGTGCGCCTTGTTCTTTTCAGCGTGACGCAGCCGATAGCGGCGCTGCGCCTCCCGATGTTTTTCGGGATTGCGGAAGTTCTGCGCATAGGCGCGCTGGTATTCCCGGCGGCAATCCCGGCACCAAGCCTGTAGGCCATCGGGGCTCCGGCGCCGCACGCCAAACTCCACCGCCGGCTTCTTTTCGCTGCATTTGCTGCACGTTTTCATCAGAACGGTACCTCCGGCGTCTGCGCCCGGGCGATGTCAGACATGGCCTCGCGGAAGCCCTCGACGGCTTCCTCGATCAGCGCGCGCACCTGCGCCTCGGTCAGTCCGCCGAGCGGGGTGGCCCAGCCGATCTCGTCCATCAGCAGCGCCATGCGCTTCATGGTGGCGGTGATCGCGGCGCGCTCTTCCTCGGTGAGGTCAACCATGGCGAAACGCTCCCTGGCCAAGCGCGTCCAGAAGGACTGGCAGGGCATCGAGCAGAACCAGACCGAGGGCCGGGGTCGCTTCGACCGGTGCGGATCGAACCAGCCAAAACCACGGGTGGGTTGCCGGCAGACAGCACAGAGCGTTCCACGCGGATGCCAGAGCCGCCGCCGGTCCTCGGCCGTGAGCGGGATGGACGTGGTCATGAGTCATGCCGCCCTCCGTTCGGGAGTGGCCGCCGCGTCGATCAGTTGGCGGATGGCGCGCTTGTTGAAGCCGAAGGTCATCAGCGCCGAGGCGCGGTAGCGCGTCAGGCCGAAGTCATGGCGGCACTCGGGCGGCAGGTACTGCAGCTGCTTTTCGGTCGGCGGCTGGCGCAGCCAGGAACGGGTCTTGAAGGCGCTCTCGTCGGTCTCGTGCGTGTTCAGCCAGTCGTCGGCCTGCGCGAGGCAGACGGTGCGCTCGCCCACACCCAGCAGATGCGGGCGTTCGCCTTTGGCCCCGCCGATGGCATACCAGACCCCGTCCAGCCAGAAGATGCCGCCCCAGGCCGCGAAGCCCGTGGCCATCAGCGCGTCATCCGTGCCGTAGAGGTCGACCCATGCGAAGCTGGACCGCTTCAGCAGGTCGATCTCGGTCATCATGAAGCCCGAGAGCGGCGCGGCGGCCCCGCCTTCGCCCGCATCCAGCTCCTCGCGGGGGAACGCCTCACCGCAGAGCGGGCATTCGGTGGCGGCCAGGGGAATCTCCGCCTCGCAGGCAGGACAGGTCTTCGTCGGCGCTTCGCCGGTTTCGGTCTTGCCGTCGAGATCGACATCCTGTTCCAGCGTGCCGTGGATCAGGCTCGAGGTACCAAAATCCAGCACGACGCAGTCGGTCTTGACGATGCCGGGGTGTTCCTCGGGATCGACGGTGCGCAGGCCGCGCCCGACCATCTGGATCATGGTGGACTTGTAGGAGCTGGGGCGCAGCAGCACGACGCAGGAGGTGGGCGGGTGGTCCCAGCCCTCGGTCAGCACCGCCACGTTGACCACGACGCGAATGTCGCCCGCCGCGTAGTCGGCGAGGATGGCCTTGCGGGTCTCGGCCGCCAGGTCGCCATGGATCAGCGCGGCGGAAACGCCCGCCGCCCTGAAGGCGTCGGTGACGTGCTCGGCATGGGCGACGGTGGAGCAGAACGCCACGGTCTGCCGTCCTTCGGACCCCGCCTTTTCCTTCCAGTGGCGGATCACCTCGTCGGTGACGGGGGCGCGGTCCATGATGCCCGCCACCTCCGCCATGTCGAAATCCGACATGGTCTTGCGGACCGAGCGCAGTTCGTCCTGCACGCCCACGTCGATGACGAAGGTGCGGGGCGGCACGAGATGGCCCGAGGCGATCAACTCGCCCAGCCGCACCTGATCGGCCACGTTGTCGAAGACCTCGCGCAGGCCCTTCCTGTCGCCACGGTTCGGCGTCGCCGTAACCCCGAAGATGCGGGCGTCGGGATTGGCCCCGCGCACGCGGTCGATGATGCGGCGATAGCTGTCGGCGACGGCATGGTGCGCCTCATCCACGACCAGCAGGTCGAGACACGGCATGTCGGCGAGGTTCGAAGCCCGCGCCAGCGTCGGCACCATGGCGAAGGCGACCTGACCGCCCCAGGACTTCTCCGTGGCGTCGATGACCGAAGTGGCGACGCCCGGCACCACGCGCTGGAATTTGGCGCGGTTCTGGGCGGTCAGCTCATCGCGATGGGCCAGCACGCAAGCCTTGGCGCCGTCGCCGATCATCTCGCCGGTGACCGCCGAGAGCATGATCGTCTTGCCCGCGCCAGTGGGCGCCACGCCCAGCGTGTTGCCGCGGGAAGCGAGCGCAGCAACGCTGCGCTCGACGAAGGTCTTCTGGCGGGGGCGCAGGCGCATGGCCGGTCTCCGCTTACTGCGCCCAGCTCGGCCGACCGGCGTTACCGGGGGCGGACGCGGGCTGGCTGGGCTGGGTGGCCGTGGCGGACTGCTGCGGGGCGTGGCCCTGCGCCGGGGCGGCGGCGAACTGCGGCGCGACCGTGCCCATCAGCGCGGCGTAGTCGCGATGGTCGGGCGTGACGGCAGCGCGGATCTCGTTCTTGTCCTCGCCGTTGGTGTCGGTGCCGATGTCGATGCGGGCGACGAACTCGACGCCGTCGAGATCGCCGAACCCGTTGATGCGGCGGCGGGCCTGCGCCTCGGGCGAGTTGTCCTTGTCCGACACGCCGCGCGCGGAGTTGAGGATGCCGCGGATCAGGCCGCGCCCCATGTTCGCCCAGTCCGGGCCCTTAGGGCTGTAGAGGCCGATCAGCGACCAGACCTTGCGGCGGGCATAGGCCCCCTCGAGCACCGTGTATTCGGCGTCGAGATAGACGGCGCCAGTGGCAGCGCGGCGCGCCCAGCCGCCTGTCCAGCCCTGCGAGGGGTCGTCGAAGCCGCCCGGGCGGAGCGTCAGGCGCACCTTGGCAAGCGTGCCTTTCGGGATGACGTTGGTGTTCGATTGCGCGGAGTTGAAGTCGTTCCAGGGTCCGGACATTGCGCGGCTCCTTTCAGTTGGAGGATGGGACGCGCAGCGGCGTCGATGGGGAAAAGCCACCCCGGCGACCGGATCGGGACACCGGGAGTCGCAGGAGGCGATCAGCCATGGCCGGGCTCCTGCACGGGGGCGGGATCGGCCGGGGTCACCAGCGGCCAGGACAGGCGTTCGGAGGCAGGCGCCGCGGGACGCTGGATCTTCTCCATCAGCCGGCCGAGATGCGGGGCCTCGACCATGTCGAGGCGACCGGAGCGGTCCTTGGCCGGAAAGCCCCAGGGGTTCAGCGTCTGGCAGACGAAGCCGCGCTGCGGCTGGCCGCCGGGGTCCGGGATGTCGGCCATGGTGATGACCTGGTCGACGATACCCGGCAGCTCGAGCCCGGTCTTCGAGCCGTCGATCTGCGGCTGGAAGACCTTGCGATTAAAGTCGTCGAGCTTCTCGTCGAGGATGCCGACGAACCAGACATGCTTGCCGCGCGTGTGCTGCAGGTGGGTGAGCCAGGCGATCATCTCGCGGCCATGCAGCCCATAGGCGCCGCGGATGTCCGGCTTGCCGGTCTTCTCCGAAAGCGCCTCGGGCTGGCCGCGGCACCACTGGAAGCAGAGACGGCCGGCCACGGTGATCGAGTCGATGAAGATGGTCTCGTACTTCCCAATCACCGCCGGATCGCCGTAGCGCCCACACACCTCGTCGAAATGCGCCTGGCTGTAGGGCTGGTCCTCGCGCAGCGCCGGGTTCGGCCCGCCGATGAACACCGCGAAATCGCGACACTCTTTCCAGGTGCGGGGCCGGAGCGCGTCGATCTCCAGCCCCTCGACCGCCAGATCGCCAGCTTCGAGATCAAGGAAGAGCGTGGTCGCGGCGTTCAGCGTCCAGAGCAGGCTGGTCTTGCCGATGCCGGACCGGCCGAAGATGACGCCCTTGATCCCCTTGCGCTGCGCGAGCCGTTCGTCGGCGCCGATGATGGGAAGGGCCATCACTGGCCCTCCTTCTTCATCACCGCCGCGGCGGCGCGATCTGCGCCGATGCACCCCGCCTCGCGGGCGAGCTTGTAGAGCCGCTTCAGCGCGTCGGCGCGGCGGTAGGCGGCCGAGCTCTCGCGCTCAGCCTCCACGATCGCGAAGGCGATCTCGTCGACACTCGCCTCGACGACCGGCCGCGGTTCGCGCGGCTCGTCACCGGGGCGCTGCGGGAGGGCGATGGTTTCGGGGAGGTCTTCGAGGGCGTAGCTCGCCTTGCGAAGACGGGTGATGTCGTCCGGCTGGTCCGGCATGGCTTTTCTCCGTGAGATGAGGTGATCGAGGAGGCCCATCACGCGGCCTCGCGGACGTCGGGCGCGGGCTCGGCGACGTAGATCGCCAGCAGCGGCGTCCCGTCGGCATGTGCGCCGGCGTCCTCGATCTGATAGTTGCGGTTGGGCTCGCAGACCTCGGTCAGCTCCCAGCGGCGATAGAGCCCCGGAAGACGCCTGAAATCCTCGAGCGACAGATCGGCAGTGCGGTTCATGCGTGTCTGCTTTCGGTTGGAGGGAAGGCGCTCGGGGCGCTCGAATGGGAAAAGCCACCCGAGGGACCGGATCGGGACATCGGTTCAGGGGATTTCCTCGAGAGCGTCGTGCAGCCGGCGCATGGCGCGCTGGTACCGCTTGCGGGCGGCCGCCTCGGTCAGCCCCAGTTCGACCGTGACCTCGGCCTGGGAGAAGCCCTCGACCGCCACACGGATCACCAGCAGGGCATCGTCGCCGAGCAGCTTCCGCACGGCGCCGTTCAGGCGCGCATACCCGTCCGCGCCGATCCCGCTGTCGCCGCTGTCCGCCACCTCGTCGGGATCGGCGCCGCTGGCGAGATGTTCGCGCGCCGTGTCACGCTGGCGCACGCGGATCATGTCGCGCTCGACATTGCGCAGGACCGTGGCCGCGATCCAGTTGACGCGCCCGAGGTCGAGGCTGCGGACCGCCTCGGTGGTGCGCGCCAGCACGTCGGACGCGATCTCGTCGGCGGTGCCGATCCTGCGCCAGATCGACCGGCGGCGGATGGCGTCGAGGCCGGGCCAGAGTGCCAGCAACAGCAGCGTCAGGGCGCAGTCGGACGCGGGCCCGTCGCCCTGCGCCGCCCCGACCAGCGCAGAGAGGATCACGTTCTTCCGGGCCGGATCGCCGGGGGTGCGGTGCAGCCCGTCCAGCAGGGTCGCTGGATCCCGGAACGGTGCGAGGGCGGCCTGCGCACGCCTGACGGCGTCGAAACTGCGCTGGAAGTGAAGGTTGGAGGAAGATTGCATGAGGTGATCACGGATCTCGTGCCACGCGAAGGACATCGGACGCCTGCCTTGCGGCCAGGCGTCCGGCGCCTTCTCGTGGCCAGGTCAGGACGTCGCGCGTCTCTGCGATTTCAGGGGGGTGGGTGAATGCGCGCGTCAGCGCGCGGGTGCGGTCGCGTTGTTCAGCGTGCCGCAGCCGCGGCAGGTGGCCTGCACCGGGAAGCCCACGAGATACTCGTGCCCCCGCGCGAAACGCAGGTGCATGCGGCCGTCCCGACAGACGCCGAGCAGCTTGTCACAGCGCGTGCAGCGCCATTCCGAGTTGAGGGTGGTGGGCTTGGTCTTCGCGGCGCCGGACCAGCTCGTCGGGGCTGCCTGGCGCGGGGGGAAGGGAGTCGGCATCGGAGTGCTCCTCTGACTGAGTGAGCACCCCCATTGGCCGACAGAATCATCGACCGTCTAACCCCCCAATCATCGACGGCTCATCGATGGACGGTTGGACGCGTCGGTCAGCAATCAGCTGGTCTTCAACCCCCACCAAGACTGGCCGAGGTCTTCGACGTAGTCTTGGAAGACCGGCCACCGCTTTTTCCCCAGCATCTGCTGGATGCCGGTGGACTTCGACCCAGCGATGAGGTCGCGGGTCTTCACCCCGGGCAGCCCCTTCTTCTTCGCGTCCACCAGTAGCCGGAAACAGTGGACCTGCTGTTCGCTGAACAAAGGCAACTCCGGCTTTCCGGGCACGTGAAGTGTTCCAGACTCTCCGTCCGCGTTTTCCACGAGGGTCAGGGCGGTGCCGCCGAGCGCAAGTCCGAGGTTTGAACGGAAGAAAGTCTCAACGAAGCTCTTGTCGAGGCTGGCAAACCCTGCCGAGCCATCGGTGGCCCGGGGAAGGGTCATGATGAGGTTCGCGGCGATGCATTTCGAGCCGGGATCCTTCCCGCAGAACACGATGCCGGGGCCTGCTCCGGATCGCATGCGCAATTGGACCTCGGCATCCACGAACCACTTCTGTTCGCCCAATCCGCGCGCGAGGTAGCAGGGAACATCCTTTCCATCGATGGACATGCTGCCGATGAAGAAGAGCCTCGTTGTGATCTCCTGCTTCCCCTGAATTGACAGCACGCTCTGCAGAGCTTCGATAATCCGCTGCTCGAGCCATTCCGTGCTGATGGCATAGAGCATCCGGTCCTTCGCCGGTGGTACGTCTTCGTCGTCGAAGTCGTCGATCACGCTGTCATCGACGTCCTTGCGCACGATCAGCTTGGCTTCGACGAGCCGATCCGGGTCGCTTTTCCTCTCCGAGAAGAATGTTGCGGGAACTGTGTCTTCCCCTCGGTCATGCAGTTCCAGCAGCAGGGGGAGGAAGTCGCCGAGCTCGCCGGAGCTGAGGTCTCGGAAGGGGTGCTGGATCTTCCACTCGGTGAGAAGCGTCCGCCCCAGCCTGCGAAGCTCGGGATCGGGATCGCTGAGCAGGCTGCAGCGGTTACGGTCCGAGATCGTGATCTCCAGGAGGGACGGAGGGTCGGATTCCTGGCGCCGGTAGCGCACCGCGATGACGGCTCGGGAGATCCCCGACGCGCGCTGCAGTACGCGGGCGGGCGCCAGGTAGCTTTGCGCTGTCTTCTCGATCTCATCACCAAACGGGACAGAAAGACGAAGCCTTTGCTTCCATCTGGCGAGGCGCACCTCGATTTCGACGAGCGCAGTCTTGTCCACGAGGAAGCCGGGCACGGCAGGTGGGTCAAGCGTGAGCGTCCTGAAGAACTGCGAAAGATCGTAATTCACCCACGTCAGCGGCTTCGTCGAAACATCGTGCCCCAGGACCTCAGTCGCAAAACACTCGGAAACCAACGCGCGCTCTGGGGCTGTATCAGCGCAAATCTCGATCCGTTGTTCCACAGGAGTGTAGATCAGCAGAACTTCCTTTTGCGGCCGAAGAAAGCGAAGGCGTCTGCCTCCATTGTCGAGATGTTCGGGAATGCCGGTGATGTCCTTTGGAATCCGGATAATCACCAGAACCGATGGCTTGTACGCTTCCGTCGCAGGGAGGTCGACGACGCTCATTCCACAATCTACGGAAAGCTTGAGGCGCAACCGCACAGCAGCGAGGAGCTTCTCCTTCGGTATAGCGTTTGCGTCCACCGGCTTGGGGTGCTCGAGATCGACATCGAATGCGCTATACAGCTTTCCATCTCGCCACAGACGGGCATTGCGGAAACTCACGGCGTCATCGAATGCACGACGATGATGAGCGTGAACGTGTAGTGCGACGGCCAACTCGCCAAGCTGAGCAAACGCAGCTTCGTACTCCTCGTTGGAGAGTTCCTCTTCGGCAATCACCTTGAGAGCGGACGGGCCTTTTCCGTTCGTCAAAAGCAAAACGCGTTGCGCCTCGATTTCGACAGGAAGCGTGACCTCCGGTTTCATGTCGTTGATCGCTGCGATCACCGCATTTCGGTTCTCTTCGTTGTCTTCTTCTTCGAGGGGCTGAAAAGGTTCAGCGATCTCCGAGGCAATCGCAACGAAATTCTCATCGTCCTGAAAAAAGAAGCCCCGAAGAGATTCGGGTGATGCGTTCTCAATTACTGTCTGAAGGGACCGCAAGCTACGTTTCGATGAAGGGGCCATCACTTCCTCTCGCTAAAGACGCCAAGGCAACTATAAGCGCAGCATCCCGCAGGGGCACTCGCCCATCATTAGATTTTCTCCCGCTCCGACATGGGGCTGTCCCATCGGCAGCCGTCAGGTGGCTTTTGATCGGTAACAGCACCACCGATCACCGGTACCAAGACATGAAGCGCCCCAATCCGCTCACGCCCGACCAGATGACGCCCGCAGAGCGCCGCGCCGAGCTGTGCGGCCTGCTGGCGCTCGGGCTGGTTCGGTTGCGGATGCGGGAGACGAGCGAAGTATCTGACGATACTGGAGAACGTTGCCTACACTATCCGCCCGACCAATGCCGTCATGCAACTCCAACTCGCCGGAGAAATGCATGAACAAACCCGATCCCATCCCAGCGCGCCTGGCCGCGCTCAAGATCACGCCGACGCCTGACCTGAAGAAACAGTGGCGCGACCTGTTCGACAGCGAGCCGCCGCCGTTCAACCGCCGCTACCTTGAAAGCCGTATCGCCTATCGCATCCAGGAACTGGCCTATGGCGGGCTGAAGCCGGAGACGATCCGGCGCCTTGAGCGGCTGGGCGAGGAACTTGACGGCGGCGACCGGGCGAAGCGGAGCATCCGCGCCGATCGCGACCGCCCGATCACGGGCACGCGCCTCCTGCGCGAATGGCAGGGTGTCGAGCAGATCGTCACCGTCACCGCCGACGGCTTCGAATGGCAGGGGCGGCCCTACAAGTCGCTGTCCGCTATCGCTCGGGCGATCACCGGCACGCGCTGGAACGGCTGGGTCTTCTTCGGGCTCAAGAACCACAGGGGGCGGAAGTGACGAAGCCGCCGGATAAATCGAAGGTCGTCCGCAAGCTGCGGTGTGCCGTCTACACCCGGAAATCCTCCGAGGAAGGACTAGAGCAGGAGTTCAACTCGCTCCACGCCCAGCGCGAGGCCTGCGAGGCTTACATCGCCAGCCAGCGGTCTGAGGGCTGGGTGCTGGTCCGCGATCAGTATGACGACGGCGGCATCTCGGGCGGCACGCTGGAACGCCCCGGACTGAAGCGGCTGCTGGAGGACATTGAGGACGGGCTGGTCGACGTGGTCGTGGTCTACAAGATCGACCGGCTGTCGCGCTCGCTGGCTGATTTCGCCAAGCTGGTCGAGGTGTTTGACCGGAACGGCGTGACGTTCGTCTCGGTCACGCAGTCCTTCAACACGACCACGTCGATGGGGCGGTTGACCCTGAACATCCTGCTTTCCTTCGCCCAGTTCGAGCGCGAGGTGACGGCCGAGCGTATCCGCGACAAGGTGGCCGCCAGCCGCAAGAAGGGCATGTGGATGGGCGGGGTGCCACCATACGGTTACCGCGTCGAGAACCGGAAGCTGGTGGTCGACGAAGAGCACGCTTCGCATGTGCGCTGGATCTTCGCCCGCTTTCTCGAGATCGGGTCCTGCACGGAACTGGCGCGGGAAGTCGGCACGCGCGGCCTCCGGACGCCGCGCGGCAACCGGGTCGACAAGAAATACATCTACCGCATGCTCAGCAACCGCGCCTACATTGGCGAGGCGGTCCACAGGGGCGACAGCTATCCCGGCGAGCACGACGCCATCATCGATCCCGAGATTTGGGACCGCGTCCACGCCATCCTGCAGGAGAGCCCGCGCAAGCGCGCGGCCCGCACCCGCGCCGACACGCCCGCGCTGCTGAAGGGGCTGCTGTTCGGCCCCGATGGCGCGGCCTTCTCGCCGACCCATACCCGGAAAGGCGACAGGCTCTACCGCTACTATGTCAGCCAGACCGTGTTGAAGCACGGCGCCGGGGCTTGCCCCGTGGGACGCGTGCCCGCGGGCGAGATTGAGGCCGCCGTGCTCGACCAGTTGCGCGCCGTGTTCCGCCAGCCCGAGATCGTTGCGGGGACGTGGAAGGCGGCGCGGGCCCACGCCGACGACATCTCCGAGGCCGACGCACGCGCGGCCTTGCAGCAGCTCGACCCGCTGTGGGACGAACTCTTCCCCGCCGAGCAGGCGCGCATAGTCACGCTGCTGGTCGAGCGCGTCGATATCGGCACGAACGGGCTCAACTTCCGGCTCCGGATGGACGGCCTCGGAGGGCTCGCGCGCGAGATGCTGTCTGGCAGCATCGGAGCAGCGGCATGACCCGCGCGACGGCGGTCCCCGAGACGGTTACAATCCACGTGCCATTCCGCATCCTGAAGCGCGGCGGGCGGAAAGAGATGCAGCGGCCATCAGGTGCCCAAGCGCGCGGGAGGCCGGACGATACGCTCATCAAGGCGCTTGCGCGCGCGTTCCGCTGGAAGAGGATGCTCGACAACGGTGACTTTGCCACGGTAGCCGACCTCGCCGCACAGGAAGGCATCGCTGTCTCCTACCTCACGCGTGTGCTTCGGCTGACGCAGCTTGCGCCCGATCTCGTCGAGGCGATACTCGACGCACGGCATCCCCCGGGCCTAACGCTTCAGTCGCTGCGAGTGCAGATCCCCGATGAATGGTCGAGGCAGCGCGAGTCCTTGCTGCCAGGGACGGAATAAGGCTTGCGGCATCAGTCGGCCCCACTGTAGCTTCTCCGAGCCGTTGTCAGGCGAAAGAGCTGCCAAACCAAAGAATTGCGCGTTGATCTGAGCCGAGTTCTTTGACAAGCCGTTTGCTGCGCGATGGCATGTCGAAACCGGGCGAAGTAGATTGCGCATGAACGAAGCCGACACCTGCAGGAAGTTCGTCGTCCCGAAGCTGCAGGAAGCAGGCTGGGATGATCGCCCGCACGCGATAAACGAGCAGAGAACTTTTACTGACGGCCGAGTTGTATTTGTCGGCGGCAAAGCTCGCCGTGGCAAGCAGAAGCGCTCAGACTATCTTCTCCGCTATAATCCGGATTTCCCGATCGCCGTCGTTGAGGCCAAATCCCGCTACCGGCACGCCGCGGAGGGCCTCCAACAAGCCAAGGAATATGCAGAAATCCTTGGAATTCGGTTCGCGTATTCGACCAATGGGATCGAGATTGTCGAGTTCGACTACACGACCGGCATCGAGCGAACGATTTCGGATTTCCCGGCGCCTGATGACCTTTGGGCTCGGCTCCGCCGCGCCGAGGGCATTGTCGACGACCAAGTGGCCGAACGGCTGCTGACGCCCACCTTTCCAGACCGAGCCAAACCCCTTCGCTACTATCAGGAAATCGCGGTGAACCGCGCGGTCCAAGTGGCCCTTCAGGGCAGGAAGCGGGCCCTTCTCACACTGTGCACCGGAGCGGGCAAGACTGCCGTCGCCTTCCAGATCTGCTGGAAGCTATGGTCAGCACGCTGGAATTCCAAAGGGGTCAACCGAAACCCGAAGATCCTGTTTCTCGCTGATCGCAACGTCCTAGTCGACGATCCGATGGCAAAAGACTTCAGCCCGTTTGGCGACGCCCGCCACAAGATAGCTGGCGGCGTGGCGGTCAAGAGCCGCGACATGTATTTCGCGATCTACCAGTCCATCGCGCGTGACGAGAACCGTCCCGGCCTCTACCGAGAGTATGCGCGCGACTTCTTCGATCTAATCATCATTGACGAATGCCATCGCGGCAGTGCGCGCGACGACAGCAACTGGCGAGAAATCCTCGAGTGGTTCGAGCCTGCGACCCAGATCGGAATGACAGCGACGCCGCGGCGAGAGGATAACGTCGACACCTACAACTATTTCGGCGATCCGCTTTATGAATACAGCCTGGCGCAGGGCATCGCTGACGGCTTCCTGGCCCCGTATCGCGTCCATCGCGTCATATCGGACTACGACGCTGCCGGCTGGCGACCAACGCGGGGTGAACTTGATCGCTATGGTCGCGAGATCCCCGACGCCGAATACTCGACGCGGGACTTCGAGCGGGTCGTGGCGCTGCGGGCTCGAACTCAGGCTATTGCGAAACATCTCGCGGGCTTCATGGCCGAGACCGACCGCTTCGCGAAGACCATCGTCTTCTGCGTCGACCAGGAACACGCGCTCGAAATGCGGCAGGCGCTCGCCGCCCTGAACACCGATCTCGTGAAGGACCATCCCGACTACGTTTGCCGTGTGACGTCCGACGAAGGCGATGTGGGAAGCGCGCACAGGGCGAAGTTTCAGGATGTCGAGACCCAGACGCCGGTCATCCTCACCACGTCGCAGCTTCTCACGACCGGCGTGGACGCCCCGACCTGCAAGAACGTGGTGCTTGCGCGGGTCGTCGGCTCCATGCCGGAGTTCAAGCAGATTATCGGACGGGGCACCCGCCTCCGGCCCGACTACGGCAAGCTCGCCTTCAACATCATCGACTACACCGGAACCGCGACGCGCATGTTCGCCGATCCCGCCTTTGACGGCGATCCCGTCCGCGAGGACGAAGCGGTGATCAATGCGGACGGCGACATCGTGGAAGAGCGCGAGATCGAAGAAGTGGCGCCGGATCCGGACGATTTTCCTGAAGGGCCCGATATCCCGGATGGACCGGTCGAGCTGGGGGACGAGGGCGAGAACGGGCCCCGCAAGTTCTATGTCGACGGCGGCGAGGTCGCGATCGTCCGGCACCTCGTGTACGAACTCGATTCTGACGGGCGGCAACTCGCCTGCCGCCAGCTCACCGATTACACTGGCGACAAGGTCCGCACACTCTACCCCAATGCGTCGGAACTGCGCACGGACTGGCTCGATCCCGAACGCCGGGCGGAAATCGTCGAGCGGCTTGAGGAAAAGGGCATCGACCTCGATTCCTTGGCTGATGCAGTCGGAAAGCCGGAGGCCGACCCGTTCGATCTCCTATGCCATCTCGCCTATAACGCGCCGCTGCGCACCCGGCGCGAGCGCGCTGACCGTCTGGTGAGGGAGCAGGACGAGTTTCTGGACCGCTTTGGGCCGGACGCCCGAGAAGTTCTGGATGCCGTGCTTGAAAAGTATGCCGAACATGGCAGTGCCCAGTTCAAGCTGCCCGACATCTTGGAAGTGCCCCCGTTCAACGAGTGGGGCAACGTCATAGAAATCGCCGCCCGCTTCGGCGGGGGCAAGGAGCTGCGCAGCGCCGTCACCGAGCTGCAGCGTCTGCTCTACACCGCTTGAATTGAAGGAGCTCTATCTTGGCTACAACCGCCCGAAAGAAGGCTGCGCCGAAGCAACTGACCACTGCCCAGCGTCTCGACAGCATCATCAAGTCCGCCCGTAAGATCATGCGGAAGGACAAGGGGCTGAACGGCGACCTTGATCGGTTGCCGATGCTCACCTGGATAATGTTCCTGAAGTTCCTCGACGACATGGAGCGGATCGAGGAGGGACGCGCAGAACTTGCGGGCAAGGATTATCGCTCGATCATCGAGGCCCCTTATCGCTGGCGCGATTGGGCGGCGGATGCCGATGGCATCACCGGTCCCGACCTCCTGTCGTTCCTCGTTTCCGAAATGACCGAGCGCCCGGACGGCACACGCGGCCCGGGGCTCTTCACCTATCTCCGAGGCTTGCGCGGCGACAATGGGCGGCGCGAGCGGCGCGACGTGATCGCAACCGTCTTCCAAGGCTTCGCCAACCGAATGGAGAGCGGCTACCTGCTGCGCGACGTAGTCAACCTTATCGACGGCATCCATTTCGATTCTTCGGAAGAAGTTCACACACTCGGCCGCCTGTACGAGACGCTGCTGCGCGAGATGCGCGACGCTGCAGGGGACTCGGGCGAGTTCTACACGCCCCGGCCGGTCGTGCGGTTCATGGTCGAGGTGACCGATCCCAAGCTGGGCGAGACCATCCTCGACCCGGCATGCGGCACCGGGGGATTTCTGACCGAGGCCTTCCTGCATCTTGAGCGCCAGGCCGATACGGTCGAGAAGCGACGCATCCTCCAGGAAGACAGCTTCTTCGGCGGCGAGGCCAAGTCGCTGCCGTTCCTGCTGTCCCAGCTCAACCTCCTGCTGCACGGCCTGCATGCCCCGCGCATCGACCCGGGCAATGCCCTTCGCTTCCGCCTGGCCGAGATCGGCGAGGATCAGCGGGTCAATGTCATCCTGACCAATCCACCATTCGGCGGCGAGGAGGAGGCAGGCATCCTCAACAACTTCCCCGAGGACCGGCGCACGGCCGAAACGGCGCTGCTGTTCCTGCAACTGATCATGCGGAGGCTGAAGCGCGCCGGGCGCGGGCGGGCCGCCGTCGTCGTTCCGCACGGCACGCTGTTCGGCGATGGCATCTCGGCGCGGATCAAGGCGGACCTGCTCGAGAAGTTCAACCTGCACACGGTGGTCCGGCTGCGTGAAGGGGTGTTCGCGCCCTACACGGACATCCCGGCAAACCTGATCTTTTTCGACACGACCGGACCCACGAAGGACATCTGGTACTACGAAATGCCGCTGCCGGAGGGCCGCAAGAAGTACTCGAAAACCGCGCCCATGGCCTATGAGGAATTTACGGACTGCCTTGCCTGGTGGAAGAAGCGCGAGCCGAACGAGCGCGCCTGGAAGGTCTCCGCCGCTGACCTGATCCAGCGCGACGCGCAGGACCGTGTCGTCGCGTGCAACCTGGACATCAAGAACCCGCATTCCGGCGCGATCGCCGATCACCGCGCGCCGCCCGAGATCGTGGACGCGATCATCGCACAGGAACAGCGGATCCTCGGCATCATGGACGAGATAAAGGCCGTGCTGGCGGAGCGCATATGATGCCCACCACGAAAGTTCCGCTCTCAGACCTGTTGTCCTTGGTTTCTGATCCATGCCGCGTCGATCCACGCGGCACCTACCCAAACTTGGGAATCTACAGCTTTGCCCGCGGCGTCTTCGGGAAGCCACCGATCGACGGCGCCCAGACGAGCGCCAACACGCTCTACCGGGTGCGGAGAGGCCAGTTCATTTACAGTCGGCTTTTTGCGTTTGAGGGAGCGTATGCCATCGTTCCCGAGGAAATGGACGGCGTCTTCGTCTCGAACGAATATCCCACCTTCGATGTCGATCAGGACCATCTGCTGCCTCGATACCTGTACTGGTTGTTCCAACGCCGTGACGTGTGGCGGCAGGTCGCGGTCGGCGCCAAGGGAATGGGCGACCGCAGGCAGCGTGTGCACCCCGACAAGGTGCTGAGCTATCGGATCGACCTTCCGTCCCTTGGCGAGCAGCACCGTATCGTCGAAAAACTCGACCGGGTCGCGGCGCTAGTGGACGAACGCCGCATCGCCATCGAGGTAGCCGAGCGCGAAACGCAGGCGCTGCTGCTGAAAGCCTTCCAGCGCGCCATCCACGGCGCCCCCCTGCGCCCCATGGCCGAGGTCGCGCCGCTGGTGCGAAGACCGGTCGAGATCGATCTCGACGCTGCCTATCCGGAACTCGGCGTCCGGTCATTCGGTCGGGGTACGTTCCACAAACCCGAACTGCCCGGCGTTGAGGTCGGCAACAAGAAGCTGTTCCGCATCTGCGCGGGCGACCTCAGATCGGAAGAGCAC
>JAQVKV010000361.1 GCA_028694545.1 Zavarzinia sp.
ACGATGGCCGCCGCCAGATAGTTCTCGGTGCCCGTGGCGGCGATGCCGCCGATCGCCGTCGCGGTCATCAGCGAGACCACTGCTACGGGGCCGACCGCCAGGGTCCGGCTGGTGCCGAACAGCGCGTAGACGACGATGGGCAGGATCGAGGCGTAGAGGCCGATATGGGGCGGCAGGCCAGCCAGCATGGCGTAGGCCAGGCTCTGCGGCACCAGCATGATGGTGACGACCACGGCGGCGACGAGGTCGCTGGCCAAAGTGCCGCGATTGTATTCGCGCGCCCATTCGATACAGGGCAGCACGCGCGTCAGGCGGGAAGACATGAAGGATTCCTCAGTTGCGGGCCCGGAAATGGAGAACCGCGGCCGATCCCTGATGGCCACGCCCCTCGTCCAGCACGACGTCGGGGGTTGCCAGATGTTCGATGGACAGCGCCGCGAAATCCGCGCGCAGTTCGTCGGGCGTGTAGAGCCAGTCCGGATTGCGCGGCCCGCCCGAGGGACGGCCCGCCTGTTCGACCCGGAAGCCTTCGATCACCACGAGGCCCCGGGGTGCCAGGCCCCGGATCATCATGGCGTGGAGCTGATGACGCAGGGGTCTCGGCATATGGGCATAGACGGCGACCACCGCGTCGAAAGTGCCGGGGTCCGGCATCCACAGGCCGAGATCCTGCTGCCGCACCTCGACCGGCAGGCGCAATTCCTTGGCCCTCGCCCGCAGCTGGTCGCAGGCGACGGCCGAAAGATCGAGCGCCGTCACCGCGAAACCGCGCGCCGACAGGGCCAGCGCGTTGCGCCCCTGCCCTTCCGCGAGGCACAGCACCCGTGCCCCCGGAACGAAGGCAAGCGCGCAATCCATCACGAAGGCGGACGGGGCGAGGCCATAGAAAGCCTCGTCCCCGCCAAAGCGGGTATCCCAGTCGGCGCCGGGCGCCGGCTGGGGTGGAATTGGCCGGGGCATGGCGGGATCGCCGGTCATCGCGTGCTCAGGCCCGCTTGGACTTGGCGCAATCGTCCAGGGCCGGGTTCTCTTCCCGTTCCTGGGGTTCGTGCGGCAGCATGACCGGCGCGGCCAGCCATTCGCGGCCCTTCAGCATCAGGTCCCAGTAGAGGGTGGGCAGCATCTTGGCCTTCAGGAACCAAGCGGTGCGGCGCGGCACGGCGGGATCGAGCGGGAAGGTCGGCAGCAGCTCGCCGCCATAGCCGAATTCGGCCAGCACCACCTTGCCCTTCTCGACCGTCAGCGGGCACGACCCGTTACCGTCGTAAACCGCACGCGGGCTCTTGCCCTCGAGCACGGCGAGCACGTTCTCGGCGACCACGGGCGCCTGCTTGCGCACCGCCGCCGCCGTCTTGGCGTTCGGCGCGGAAGAAGCATCGCCCAGCGAGAAGACATTGCCATAGCGCTTGTGACGCAGGGTTTCCTGGTCGACATCGACCCAGCCCATGTCGTCGGCGAAGGGCGAGTTGCGGATGAACTCGGGCGCGGTCTGGGGCGGCACGACATGGATCATGTCGAATTTCTTTGTGACACGGGAGATGTTGCCATCCGAGCCCTTGACGTCGAAATAGGCTTCCTTCTTCGCCCCGTCGATCCCCTTCAGGGTCGAGAAGAAAGCGAGACTGGCCCCGTATTTCTCGACGTATTTCATCAATGGCGGCACGAAGGTGGAAACGCCGAAGAGCACACCACCGGCATTGTTCAGCTCGACCTTGATGTCCTTCAGGGTGCCGTGCTTCAGCCAGTAGTCGCAGGACAGATACATGGCCTTCTGCGGCGCGCCGGCGCATTTGATCGGCATGGGCGGCTGGGTGAACAGCGCCGTGCCCTTCTTCAGGCCCTGCACCAGTTCGTAGGTATAGGGGGCGAGATCGAACAGATAGTTCGAGGTGACGCCGTTCTTGCCGAGCGTCTCCGACAGGCCCTCGATCAGGTCCCAGCGCAGTTGCAGGCCGGGGGCCACGATCAGCGTGCGATAGGCGAGACGGGTGCCGTCCTCGAGCACGACGAGATTGCGGTCGGGCTCGAAACCGGCGGCCGCCGCGCGGATCCAGCGCACGCCGGCGGGGATCACCTGGGCCATCGGCCGTTCGGTCTTCGCCCGGTCGAAGGCGCCGCCGCCGACGAGGGTCCAGGCCGGCTGGTAGTAGTGCTTGTCGCTCGGCTCGACGATGGCGATGTTCAGCTTCGGCCGGCGCTTGCGGATGCTGGCCGCCGCCGCGCAGCCGCCGGCGCCACCGCCGATGATCAGCACGTCGAAGCTGGTCGCATGGGTGAAGGGCAGCACTTCGCCGCCGCCGGCCGAGGCGGTCGTCGCCGCGCGGGCATCGAGGCGCGGACGCAGGTTCTGCAGGTCGTAGCCGATGTCGGCCGCCGTCTGCACGATGGCGTCGGACGAGAGGTGATGCGCTTCCGACAGGGCCCAGAGCGTGGTCGAACGGGTGCCGGTGCGGCAGAAGGCGAGCACGGGCCCCTTCACCTCGCCGAGCGCGGCCTGGAAGGCTGCCACCGCCTCGTCGGTCACCTGGCCCGAGATCACGGGGATGTGACGATACTCAAGGCCAAGGCGCCTGGCCGCCGCTTCCAGATCGGCCGAGGCCGGCTGGCCGGCACCTTCGTTGTCGGGCCGATTGTTGATGATCGCCCGATAACCCAGGGCGGACAGGCTGCCGACGTCGCCCGCGTTGATCTGCGGCGCCACCGACAAGAAGGGCGTGAGTTTCTTCAGACTGTCCATCTGGGCGTTCCTCGATTGCTTGTCGCGAATTTGGGGATCAGCGGCCGACGCGGCCGGAACCAGGTACGTTTAAGCGAACGCGACAGGCCGGGGGCATTCCGGCCTGTCGGACGGGGCCTGGCGCCACCCGTGGGCGGCACCGGCCGATAGTGTACGGAGCGTGGCGCTCCGGCCCTTCAGCGGCGCGCGACCGGACAGGTGCGGATGCCGAAGAGCGTGTAGAGCGGACACCAGGCCGTGCCGCCGGTGAACAGCGGCACCAGGCCGATCAGGCCGAACCATTTCGCATTGCCTTCGAGAATGAAGAGCAGCGAGAGCAGCGCGACGGCAATGACGAGACGCACGACGCGATCGACCGTACCCACGTTCTTTTCCATGATCGGAAACCTTTCCTTTTGCGCTCAGAGCGCGTTGAGCGGAATCTTCAGATAGCGCGTGCCGTTGTCCTCGGCGGGGGGCAGTTCGCCGGCACGCATGTTCACCTGCACCGAGGGCAGGATCAGGCGCGGCATGTCCAGGGTGGCGTCGCGGGCCGAGCGCATGGCGACGAAATCCGCCTCGCTCACCCCTTCGTGCACGTGGATGTTCTTCTTCTTCTCCTCGCCGACCGTGGTCTCCCAGGCATAGGTGTCGCGGCCCGGCGCCTTGTAGTCGTGGCACATGAAGAGACGGGTCTCGTCCGGCAGGGCGAAGATCTTCTGGATCGACTGGAACAGGGTCGAGGCATTGCCACCGGGGAAGTCGCAACGCGCCGTGCCGTAGTCCGGCATGAACAGCGTGTCGCCGACGAAGCCGGCATCGCCGATCAGATAGGTCAGGCAGGCGGGCGTATGGCCCGGGGTATGCATCACCTTGCCCGGGATCGAGCCGACCGAGAAAGTGTCACCGTCGACGAAAAGCTTGTCGAACTGGCGACCGTCGGTGGGGAAACCGGGTTCGGCGTTGAAGACCTTGCCGAAGATGCCCTGCACGACCTTGATGTTGGCGCCGATGGCGATCTTGCCCCCCAGCGCCTTCTTCAGATAGGGCGCGGCGGAGAGATGGTCGGCATGGACATGGGTCTCCAGCAGCCACTCGACCTTCAGCCCCTTCTCCTTGACGAAAGCGATGATCTTGTCGGCGGATTCGGTGGAGGTGCGGCCCGAGTTCGGGGCGTAATCGAGCACGGAATCGACGATGGCCGCGGTCTTGGTGGCGGGATCCTCGACCACATAGCTGACCGTGAAGGTCGGCTCGTCGAAGAAGGCGGTGACGACGGGCTTC
>JAQVKV010000362.1 GCA_028694545.1 Zavarzinia sp.
CCAAGGGCCGCATCGGTGGCGACCTGCCGGTCTACACGGGCATGATCAACACCCTCTACGACTTCGAGAACGAGTCGGTGGTCACCCCCTACCTCGGCTTCGGCATGGGCGCCGCCTTCTTCGACGCCACCGATTCCGACACGATGCTGGCCTATCAGGGCATCGCTGGCGCCAAGATCGCGGTCACCGAGAACCTTTCGGCCGTCGTCGACTACCGCTACTTCCGCACCCTGGAAACCGAGATCGGCTCCACCAAGTTCGAATACGAACAGCATGTGATCACCGCCGGCCTCAGCTACAACTTCGGCATGCCGCCGGCGCCGCCGCCGCCGCCGCCGGAGCCCGTCGTCGAGGCCGCGCCGGCCCCCGTGGTGGCCCGCTCCTACATGGTGTTCTTCGACTGGGATTCGACCGTGATCACGGCCGATGCCTCGCAGATCATCCGCGACGCCGCTTCGGCCGCGCAGACCCTGGGTGTCACCCGCATCGAACTGACCGGCCACGCCGACCGTTCGGGCAGCACGCGCTACAACCAGCGCCTGTCCCTGAAGCGCGCCGACGCCGTGAAGGCCGAGCTGATCGCCCTGGGCGTCGCCCCGGACTCGATCACCACCGTCGGCAAGGGCGAGAGCGCCCCCCTGGTTCCCACGCCGGACGGCGTGCGCGAAGCGCAGAACCGTCGCGTGGAGATCGTGCTGCCGTAATCCGGGAAAGCCGGTGGGCCAATCGCCGGTTGAACGGTTGAGAAGGGCGACGGTCGGAACGTAATCTGCGCGCCGACCGTCGTCTTCATGCTAGAAGATCAAGACAAGTCGAAACGGAGAATTGTCATGCGCCTTACTCTGGGTCTCGTCAGCGCCGCCGCGATCATGGTCGCCGGCACTGCCGCGCACGCCGACCGGGTCGGCCCTTACTGAGCGCCTTCGGCGGCTACGTGATGCAGCCGGACCTGGAAGCCTCGAACAAGGGCCTGGGCCGCAAGGGTGAAATCACCACCGACAACGGCTGGGCCGCCGGCGTCGCCATGGGCTACGATTTCGGCGCTCCCCGCGTCGAAGCCGAAGTGACCTACCGCAAGAACAACGCGGACAGCGGCACCCTCAACTCGCCGGTGACGGCCACGGACAAGATGAAGGGCGACCTCGCTTCGCTCGCCCTGATGCTGAACGTCCTCTACGACTTCGAGAATTCCTCGCGCTTCACCCCGTACCTCGGTGCCGGTGTCGGTGCGGCCTGGATCTATGCAAACAAGCTGCGCGCCGTCTCGGGCGGGCCCACGGTCGATGACGACGCCGTGACCTTCGCCTACCAGGGCATCGCCGGTGTGAAGGTGGCGGTCACCAACGCGCTGTCGCTGTTCGTGGACTACCGCTACTTCGCGACGCTGGACGGCAAGTCCAACGGCAACAAGATGGAATACGCCTCGCACAACATCATGGCGGGCCTGACCTACAACTTCGGCACCGCCCCGGCTCCGACGCCGGCCCCGGCGCCGGCCCCGGCCCCGGCTCCCGCGCCTGAACTGGCCCGCTCCTACATCGTGTTCTTCGATTGGGATTCGGTCGTGATCACGCCGGAAGCCAACGCCGTCATCCAGGACGCCGCCAACGCCGCTTCCTCGCTGGGCGTCGCCCGCATCGAAGTCACCGGCCACGCCGACCGTTCGGGCCCGCCGCTGTACAACCAGCGCCTGTCGGTCCGTCGCGCCGAGGCGGTCAAGGGCGTCCTGATGGGCCTCGGTGTCGCGGAGAGCAACATCGTCACCATCGGCAAGGGCGAAAGCGCTCCGCTGGTCCCGACCCCCGACGGTGTCCGCGAGCCGCAGAACCGCCGCGTCGAGATCGTTCTGCAGTAATCACTGCGAACATCGCGATCTTCGGAGGGCGCCGGAAACCGGCGCCCTCTTCTTTTGTGCCTTTCACGACACCGGCTCTTGCCCGCGGCGCCTTGCCGGAATCGGGTGCCAGGAGACGACGCCAAAGAAAAAGGGCGCGCCCGTCAGGACGCGCCCTTTTCCAGCCCGGAACCGGATCGGGTCAGCAGGGATTCTTCAACGAGGAGCGCACGATCACCGGCGCGGTGCCCGAGAACGTGCCGATTTCCTTCGGCTTGACCGCATTCACGAGATCCAGCAGATCGGCGACCTTCTGGCAATAGCCGGCGGTACGCTGGCTGCGCTGGGAAATCTCGTTGGCAAGCGCGGTCACATAGGTATCGAAGCGGCGCATGTGCGAGCCACCGTATTCGCGGCGGAACAGCACCTGAAGCGTCTTGGTCTGGCTGACCATTTCATCCGAGAACTTGCGGACGAAGGCGTTGTACTTGTCCGCGATCTTCAGCTTTTCGTCCTTATGGCAGCGCAGCGCCGCAACCATCAGTTCGGTTTGCAGGCGGCGCACGTCATCAGCCGCCATTTCGGCCGGCTTGCGGCAGCCTTGCGGCGCCACCGCATCGGCGACGACGATGGCACCAGGACCGACACGCGGCGCACCAGGCGCGACCGGCAGGGCTGGCAGGGCCGGACGCGGCACCGCGCCCGTCGCACCGGCAGCGGCGGTCGGCTTGCGCCGCGGCATGGGCGGGCCGCCCGGAACGACCGGCCCGAGAACTTCAGGTTCCACGGCGGCGGTGACAACAGGCTTGGCTTCCGGAGCGGGCGTGGTCACGGCCGCCTCGGGCGTACCCGCGCCCCCGAACATGGAGCAAGCCTGAAGGCCGAGTGCCACTGTCAAAGCCACGCCGGCAATGCGCGTCGACGACATCCCTAACGCCCCCTGCAAAAGACGAATCAGTATGTTGAAAGGAATACACCACCCCCGACTCCGCTGGCGAGAAAAAGAACCCAGCAGCGGGGGTATCCGACCGCATTGGCCCTGAACTCGACATGTTTGGACATAAATCGTGGTGATTTGACCAAGAAATGGCGAAATCGGACAACGATATGCGCCCAGAACGTTTCAGGGCAGGCCCTGCACGGACGTGAAAACATGCCGCGCGTTTTCGCCGTTGCGGAATGCTATGGCTTGTCCATCATCGCGGCTGCAGCGAGAATGAGAGCCATTGCCGGGCGCCCGGGGGGATCATGCGGCTCGTAACCAGCGTATTATTGGCGAGCAGCTTACTGGCCGGCCTCGCAGCCAGTGTCCAGGCGGCAGACGTCCGGACGGCAGACACCCGGACCAACGACATCCGGACCACCGACACCACGGGCGACATGCCGGAAGGACGGGCGACCGGTACCATCGGTACGCTGAAGTTGCGACACGCGACGGCCGCCAGCCATGATTCAAGCACCGATCCCACCTCACCCATCAATTATATCCGCGTCGTGCTGGACGATGAGCCGATCGCCCCTTGGACGGCCGCCACCTATTCTTCCCTCTCCGCCCTTCAGGTCGACGCGGTCAATGCCCGCAATCCTGTGGTCATGATCGAGATCGATGTCGAGAATACGGAGGAAGTCTATTTCTCCGCCTCATACCTCGGCCACGACGACCGGATGTACACGACCGAGAACACGATCCCGCTCGAGAGCCTGGCCATCGGCGACACGATGATCAGCGGCAGTTTCTTCGGCGACGATGATCTCGTGACTTTCGAAGCGCCGATCAACAAATTCCCCGTCACCCGGACGGCAATGGGGGCCGCCGCCCGCGACACGGCGCCCTATAAAGCCTATCTCGGCTTCATCGAGGCGCTGGCGCGCGGCGACTTGCCGGCGGCCCGGGACTTTCTGGCACCGGATGCCATGGTGATCCTGCAGCGCATGGCGGCAGGTCCAGCCGACCAGGCGAAAAAGGCCGGGAGCGGCCTTCTCGACCGTCTGAAGCAATTGCAGCCGACCGTCTATTTCCACGGCACGCGCGCGGTTGTCGTGCATCGGGACCCGGCGAGCGACGGCGATATCGTCGAATCCCTCACCCTTTCCCTCGTCCAGGCCGGCGACAAATGGAAGATCGAGGACCGTTGAGCCCCCATTGGGCGGCAACTTCCTT
>JAQVKV010000363.1 GCA_028694545.1 Zavarzinia sp.
TTGCGAGGCGGGCCCAGTCGAGCCTTGCGTAATCCTTCTTGAGTGGTGTCGAGGACAGGCCGCGCGCCCCGGTCACCTTGAAGGCTGTGCCCAGCATATAGGGCCGCCAGCGCACCGGCCGCCCCACCCGGGCCCCCAGGTTGTCGATTTCGCGAGCCGCGAAGAAGGCATAGGCCGACGAGAAGTCGAACCAGAATTCGATGGCGTCGCTCATTCCTCGCCATCCCAGTAGTTCGCCTCGCCGTCGCGACGCCCGATGAAGGTGAAGCGGCGCGCGCCGGGATCGCCGCCCGGCGCCGAACCGGCGAAGACGGCGAATTTGGCCGAATCCGGGTATTCCAGCACATCCGGTTCCCGCATCGAGGACAGGGCGAGATAACGCAGCGGCACGGTACCGTCGTTGATCAGCTGGTGCGCGCCCTCGACCCCGCCCGCCGGGCATACGACGACATCGCCCGCCGCGACGGGATAGCTGTCCCCGCCCTGGCGCAGCGTGCCCGTGCCCGCGAGGATCACGAAAACCTCGTCGTTGGCGTGATGGCAATGGCGCGGCCAGGCGCGCTTGCCAGGCGGCACCTCGATCAGGCGGCCGCCGAGGTGCCGCGCTCCCATCGGCGCCAGCACGGCGGCCGCGCGGGCCGCGAAGACTGGCCCGTCGTGCATCGTTTCGAGGGGAAGGCTGTCCAGGCTGACGACCGGGCCCTTGCGCATATCGTTTCTCCATGATCGTCCGGTCATGGAAACGCGGCCGCGCGCCCGATGCAATTGAGATTGGGTCAGCCGGTGTTTAGGTGATCTCACTCGCCGGACCGGCGCCTCCCGGAACAGAATGTGCGTGACAGAAGGGGAGGAAAGACTTGTCGGAAGATTTTGATGCGATCGTGCGGGACAGTTTCGCGCGCCAGGGCCTCATGCATCACCTGGGGGCGATAATCGACGTGGTGGAGCGCGGCTTTGTCCGCATCCGCCTGCCCTATGGCGATCACCTGACGCAGCAGCACGGCTTTTTCCATGCGGGCGGTACATCGGCGATCGCGGATTCGGCCGGTGGCTATGCCGGCCTCAGCCTGTTTCCGGCCGGCTCCTCCGTGCTGACCGTCGAGTTCAAGCTCAATCTCGTCGCGCCGGCCGAAGGCGAATGGCTGGAAGCGGAGGGCCGCGTGGTGCGCAGCGGCCGCACTCTCACCATCTGCCAGCTCGAGGTCCACGCCGTCTCGGGCGGGACGCGGACCCTGGTGGCGCTCGGCCAGCAGACCCTGATCCGGATCGAGGCACGGGCAGAGCGCCCGGCCGGCCCCTGAAGCATCTTCAGGCGGTCCAGGGAGACCGCGGGGCCGGCCGGGCACGCGGGCGATTATTCGCCCGCCGGGGCCGAAGCCGGCGCCGAGGTCGAGGCGCCGCCCGCCGGCCGCATGGGCTTCGCATCTTCTTCCGCCATGTGGTGACGGGCCTTCACCGGCCGCACCAGCGCATTGCTGATCAGGCCGATGACGAGCAGCCCCGCCATCGCATACATGGTGGAATTATAGAGGTTCGGCGTGGGGTCGACGGTGCCCGAGGGCGCGATCGCCATCAGCTTCGCGACCGTCACCGTCTTCGCCGCGACCAGCTCGTCCAGCTTCTCGACGCCCGCGCCGAACGTGGTCTGGAAGGTCGCGGGATCGACCTTGGCGGCGAGATCCTTCAGCGCCGAGGTCAGCGAGGCTTCCCGCAGGCTGGTGATCGCCAGCGGCCCGAGCACGCCCGCCGTGCTCCACGCCGTCAGCAGGCGGCCGTGGATGCCGCCCACGTATTTCGTCCCGAAGACGTCGGCGAGATAGGCGGGGATGGTGGCGAAGCCGCCGCCGTACATGGTGAAGATGATCATGGTCGCGGCATAGAACATGATCAGCCAGGTCACGGTCGGGTCGGCCGAGACCGCCTGCGCCGAATAGGGGATCGAGAGATAGAGCGCGATCCCGAGGATGAAGAAGCAGTAATAGGTGTTCTTGCGCCCGATGTAATCCGAGGCGCTGGCCCAGATGAAGCGTCCGCACATGTTGAAGACGCTGATCATCAACACATAGGTCGCCGCGAAGGCGCCGTTCACGATCAGGGGCAGGGTGGTGCCGAAGATTTCCGACATCATGGTCTTGGCGACGCCGATGACGCCGATGCCCGCCGTCACATTGGTGCACAGCACCAGCCACAGCAGATAGAACTGCGGCGTCTTCAGCGCCTGGTCGATGTGGACGTGCTTCTTCGTGATCATGCGCCGGCTGGCGGCATCTTCCGCCGGCGGGGTCCAGCCCCGGGGCAGCCAGCCTTCGCGCGGTACCCGATAGGAGAAGGCGGCGATCATCATGACGATGAAGTAACCGATGCCGAGCACGACGAAGGTCTGCAGTGCGCCGGTCGAGCCGGTGCCGACGACATAGATGCCCTCGGGCCCCGGCACCGCCATGCGCGTGGCCTCGCTCGCGCCGATGACGACAACTTCCCGAAGGCTGCCGCCGACCTCGGCCAGGCGCCGTCCGCCCTCGGTCGTCAGCTGCACCGCGTCCACCGTGCCCAGATACTGGGGGGCGACATAGAACATCTTCAGCAGCCATTCCTTCAGCGGCGCGCCGATCATGGCGCCGACGCCGAAGCCCATGATCGCCATGCCCGTCGCCATGCCGCGCCGGTCTGGGAACCAGCGGATCAGCGTCGAGACCGGCGAGACATAGCCAAGCCCGAGGCCACAGCCGCCAAGCACGCCGTAACCAAGGTAGATCAGCCACAATTGGTGCGTGGCGATGCCGATCGCGGAGACGATGAAGCCCCCGCCCCAGCAGGCGGCGGCGGTCACGCCCACCATGCGCGGACCCACTTCCTCCAGCCATTTGCCGGCGAAGGCGGCGGAAAGGCCGAGAAAGACGATGGCGACGGAGAAGATCCAGACGACGGAGCCGAGCGACCAGTCCTGCGGCGCGCTGGCGACGACGCCAAGTTCCCGCGTCAGCGGCGGGTTGAATATGCTCCAGGCGTAGACGGAACCGATGCACAGGTGAATGGCGATCGACGCCGGCGGCACTTTCCACCGGTTGAAATCGTCATGTGCGACGATGTGCCTCTTGTGTAGCGACGCTGTAATGCCCATTGTTCCCTCCCGCTCTTCTTGTTGGTCATCGCTTCAGGGGTACTCGGTGCGGGGATGGTCGCCTGCCCTTCAGGCAAAGACATCCCCTTCACGGCCCGCGCTGTATTCGCCGGGGCCGTGTTACAGGCTTGCTCGAATTCGGGTCGCTTTTGGTCAATCCTTACGCGGCAATAACTCCATGGCTTGACGGGCGAGGGGATCCAGCCCCGCGCCCCCGGCATCGACATGGGCGAGGATGTCCTTGCGCATCCTCGGGTCCCAGAACTTGATCAGGTGGTCGGCGATCTCGGCGGGTGCCGAGGCCTGGCCCTGCGCCTTGAAGAAGGCGGCGATCTGATTGGCCATGCGGACGAGCTTTTCTGGCTGCATCGCCTACTCCGCCGCCTGGTCTGGCGTTGCGATGCGCCGGCTCTTCTCCGCGTGTTCGCGGTAATGCTCCTGCCATTCGCTTGGCCCGTTGGAGGGGGCGACCTGGACCGCCGTCACCTTGTATTCCGGACAATTGGTCGCCCAGTCCGAGAAATCGGTGGTGATGACGTTGGCCTGTGTCTCGGGATGGTGGAAAGTCGTGTAGACGACACCCGGTGCAACCCGATCGGTGACATGGGCGCGCAACGTGGTCTCGCCCGAGCGGCTTTGCAGGCGCACCCAGTCGCCATCCTTCAGGCCCCGGTTCTCGGCGTCATGAGGATGGATCTCGAGGAGATCCTCGGGATGCCAGGCGGTATTCGCCGTCCGTCGCGTCTGGGCGCCCACGTTGTACTGGCTCAGGATCCGCCCGGTGGTCAGCAGCAGGGGGAAGCGCGGGCCGGTCTTCTCGTCGGTCGGGACATATTCGGTGATGACGAATTTGCCCTTGCCGCGCGCGA
>JAQVKV010000364.1 GCA_028694545.1 Zavarzinia sp.
ATGGCTGACGTTGTTGCCAACGAGAACGCCCTTGCCGGTCAGTTCGCAGCGCCGCGCCATGTGTATCTCCCATCGCCTTGCGCAAAAAATCAACGTCACAGGAAGCTTCCGCCCCCTGTGGAAGGTGGGTCTTCTATCCCCGTGACGGCCTTTCGTCAAGGGCCGAGACCTGCAAATCCCGCGCATGTCCCGGCCATTCCGCCGCCTTGTGGCCGGAAGCCCGGGCGCTCAAGCTTCTGCCTCCCGTGTACCGCGAAGAGTTGAGCCCATGCCAAGGATCTCCCCCCTCTTCTCGCCCTATCATCTGGCGGCGATCGACCTTCCCAATCGAATCGTCATGGCGCCGCTGACGCGGGACCGTGCGGGGCCGGGCAATGTGCCCACGACCCTGATGGCGGAATACTATACCCAGCGGGCGCAGGCCGGCCTGATCATCTCGGAGGCGAGCCAGATCTGCCCCGAGGGCCAGGGCTACGAGGCAACACCGGGCATCCACAGCCCCGAGCAGATCGAGGGCTGGCGCCTCGTGACCGACGCGGTGCACGGTGCCGGCGGGCGTATGTTCATCCAGCTCTGGCATGTCGGGCGCATCTCCAACGTCGCCTTCCAGCCGGACGGGGCGGCGCCGGTCGCCCCCTCCGCCCTCCGGGCGAATGCCCAGACCTTCGTCAACGGCGCCTTCGTGCCGACGTCCGAGCCCCGGGCACTCGACATCGGCGAGATTCCGGGCATCGTCGCCCAATACGCGCAGGCCGCGCGGAACGCCGTGGCGGCCGGCTTCGACGGCGTCGAGATCCACGCAGCCAACGGCTATCTGATCGACCAGTTCCTGCGCGACGGCGCGAACAAACGCACCGACGCTTATGGCGGGCCCATCGCCCACCGCTGCCGCTTCCTGTTCGAGGTCGTGGAGGCGGTCGCCGCCGCCATCGGCCCCGAGCGGACGGGGGTGCGCATCTCCCCCACCAATCCCGCCAACGATGTCGCCGACAGCGACCCCGCCGCCCTCTTCGGCGCGGTGATGGAGGGGCTGGATGCGCGCGGCATCCTCTATGTCCACGTCGTCGAGGGGGCCTCCCGCGGCACGCTGGACGAAGGAGAACCCTTCGACTACCCAGCCCTCCGCCGACGCTTCCGGGGCGCCTATATCGCCAATAACGGCTACGACAAGGCGCTGGCCGAACAGGCCCTGACCGCCGATCACGCCGACCTCATCTCCTTCGGCCGCCCCTTCATCGCCAATCCCGACCTCGTCGAGCGCCTGCGCCAGGGCGCCCCCCTTAACGAGCTGAAGCGCGAAACCCTCTACGGCGGCGGCGCCGAAGGCTACACGGATTATCCGACGCTCTAGCTTTCCTCAATCCGGCCACACCGGCCGGCCGAGGAAGGCGGTGAGCAGGCGTTCGGCGGCCAGCGTCGGCGTCGTCTCCCGGGCAAGGACGGCGGCTTCGAGCCGGGGCGCCTCGGCGGCAACAGACGGGTGTTCCTTGAGGGCGCCGAGCAGGCCCTCCTCGATTTCGCGCCAGAGGGCGGCACGGGCCTGTTCGGCGCGCAGCTTCGCCAGCTCGCCCGAGCTTTCCATCGCCGCCCGGAAACGGCCGATGGCATCCCAGACCGCGTCCAGGCCCTTGGAAGCAACGGAGGAGACGGCCAGCACCTCGGGACGCCAGCAAGGCGTCTTGGGCCGCATCAGGTGCAGCGCCATGCGCAATTCGCTGGCCGCGCGCCCGGCGGCCGGGGCTAGATCGCCGTCCGCCTTGGTGACGACCAGAAGATCGGCCAGTTCCATGATGCCGCGCTTGATGCCCTGCAGATCATCGCCGCCAGCGGGGCTGGCCAGCAGGACGAAGAGATCGACCATGTCGGCGACCGCCGTTTCGGACTGGCCGACACCGACCGTCTCTATGAAGACGACGTCGAAGCCCGCCGCCTCGGTCAGCAGCATGGCTTCCCGCGTGCGCCTCGCGACACCGCCAAGCGTACCGCCCGAAGGGCTCGGCCGGATGAAGGCGTTCGGCTCTCGCGCCAGGGTCTCAATCCGCGTCTTGTCGCCGAGGATGGAACCTCCCGACAGGCTGGACGAGGGATCGACCGCGAGCACGGCCACCTTGTGGCCGGCCTGTGTCAGGAAGGTGCCGAAGGCTTCGATGAAGGTCGATTTGCCGACGCCGGGCGGGCCCGAGAAACCGATGCGGATCGCCTTGCCCGTTGCCGGCAGCAGATGCTCGATCAGGCGCGAAGCCTGCAGGCGATGGTCGCGCCGCGTCGATTCGACGAGGGTGATCGCGCGCGCCAGCGCCCGCCGTTGACCGGCCAGGATGCCGGTCGCGAGCGCTTCGGTCTGGGCGGACATGGGTGCCGGCTCGCCGGCGGCCGTGGAACCTGTAATCATGGGCTGGATTTATCAGGAAGGGCGCCCGCGGGCAAAGCCCCCTTGGCATATTTCCCCTGAAGCATCTTCAATCCGGTTCGCCGTCCGAAGATGCGTGGGATCAGATAGATGGAACCTGTCCGGAATGGAGATCATACCGGGCATGCTCCAGGTAACCGTGGAGGGAAGAACCATGCGCGTCATTCGCCGCCTCGTTGCCACCCTGGCCCTCGCGGGCGCGCCCTCCCTCGCCCTCGCGGGAGGGGCCGAGCGGGTGGACCTGAGTTACCGCGTGTTCCTGGGCGGCCTGCCCGTCGTCCAGGTGGACACCAGCACGACGATCGATGCCGGGCGCTATCGCATGGACAGCCTGACCCGCACGGTCGGTCTTTGGGAGACCTTGTTCAAGGCCCGGATGCAGAGCCGGGTGGATGGCGCCCTCGACACGGCGACGGCGGGCGCGCGCCCCAACCTCTATCAGGTGCGCTATGACGGGCGCGTGGGCAAGCGCCGCTCCATCAACGTCTTCTTCGACCATGACGGCCCGAGCGAGATCGTGGCCGCCCCCCCGAACGCGGAAGACGGGCGCCGCCCGGTCGAGCCCGAATTCCTGCTGGGTGCCATGGACCCGGCTACCGCCGCCATCCTCGCCGCCGAGGGCGGAAACGAGGCGGACATCTGCCGGCGCGACTTCAAGATCTTCGACGGCCGGCGGCGCTACGACGTCGCCTTCGAGAACAAGGGCGTCGAGACGATCCAGGCCGACCACAAGGACTTTTTCTCGGGCGAGGCGGTCCATTGCGTCATCCGCTACCGCCGGATCAAAGGCTTCGATCCCGACTGGGAGCGGACGGACGCGAAGAAATACCCGAACGAGGTGAGTGTCTGGTTCGCCCGCTTCCCGGACCTGCCGCGCGCCATTCCGGTCAAGGTCCAGGTGACGACCGAATACGGCATCGCCATGGCCCAGCTCGTCGCGCGTGGCCTGGCCCCGACAGATTCCCTGAGCGACGCCGCCGCCCTGCTGCCCCCGCCCGACATGGACCGCATGGGCGGCTGAACCGGCATACCCCCTCACCCCGCCCCTCTCCCCCAAGGGGGCGAGGGAGAAGATCACGCGCGAGGCAGGCCCCCTCGCCCCCTTGGGGGAGAGGGATGGGGTGAGGGGAATAGAACGAGAAAGGGCGGGGTCTCCCCCGCCCTTCTGTTTCGTCCGGTCGCCGTGATCAGGCCGCTTCGCGGCGCTTTGCGATCATCGCCATGATCTCGGCGGCGGCGGCCGGGATGTTGGTGCCGGGCCCGTAGATGGCGGCGACACCGGCCTTGTAGAGGAAGTCGTAGTCCTGGGCCGGGATGACGCCACCGCAGACCACCAGCACGTCCTCGGCGCCGGCCTTCTTCAGTTCGGCGATGAGTTCAGGCACCAGGGTCTTGTGACCGGCGGCCTGGGACGAGACGCCGACGACATGGACGTCGTTCTCGACCGCGTCGCGGGCGACTTCCGCCGGGGTCTGGAACAGGGAGCCGACGTCGACGTCGAAACCGATGTCGGCGAAGGCGGTGGCGATCACCTTGGCGCCGCGATCATGGCCGTCCTGGCCCATCTTGGCGACCAGC
>JAQVKV010000365.1 GCA_028694545.1 Zavarzinia sp.
CTTCCGCGATCAACACCCGGCCGCCCTACGACAACAAGGCACCGCGCAACCTGCTCGAGGGTCAGTTCAGCGACCCCTTCTGCGTCGCCTGCACGCTTCTCGGCCTCTTCCCGTCGGAGCGCCTGTTCGACGATGGCGGCATCACGGACCTCCGCCTCGCCGCCCTGACCCGGCGGGTCGAGCTTCAGGTCGATCCGGAAGCGGAAGCCCACGCGCCCGCCAACGGCGGCGACCGGCAGATCGGCGAGGTGAGCCTGGCCCTCGGCGATTGCACCCTGGTCGAGCGCGTCACCATTCCGAAGGGTGATCCCCGCAACCCGATGACGCGGGAAGAGCTGAACATCAAGTTCCGCCGCGCCGTCAGCGCCAATGGCGGTGACATGGGCCCCCTGAACACCGCGCTCGACGCGCTGTGGCGGCTGCGGGACTGCGCGGATGCCGCGCCCCGGTTCCGCATCTTCCGGGGCGGCCGGGGCTTCGGCATGGCCGAAGTCCCGGCCGCGGCTCAGGCATCGAAGCGGACGTTGATGGTCTCCGCGACCGGCCAGCGCGGCAAAGTCGCCGCCGCCCCGGCCAGCCCGACCGAGAAAGGAGAGGCACCGTGATCCGCGAGCGATTGCGCAATCGGCCCGCCTGCCACGCTCGGCCCGAGGAGATCGAGCTGCAGCCCCGGCAGGGCGAAACGCAGGCCCTCGCCGCCCACCGCGGGATCGGCCACGGGCGTGCCGGCGGTGCCGAGGATCGTCCGCCAGCGTATGGCGGCTTCGGCGACGTCGGCTTCGGCATAGGTGACGCGGGCGATCCCGGTCACGCCGTTGGCGTGGGCGCGCGGTGCCGGGCGCCGGGCGGCGACCGGCGTCAGGTCCTCGATCAGGAAGGGCATTGCCCCGGCGAAGGGCGGCTTGGGGATCGAGAGTTTCCAGGCGATTTCCGTGCCGTCGGGCTTGGTGCGCGACATCGCCATCTCGGGCTGCATCGCGATCCCCGCAGCCTCGTAGATGGCGCGATCGGCGGCGATGTCGTCCGAGCTGAGGCAGACATCGACGAAGCCGCCGCCAAAGCCGAGGATCGGCGCCCAGCGATGGGCCGGGTTCGGCGTCGCGAAGGCGAGGAGTTCGATATAGCCCGCGTCGCCGAAACCGATCAGCGCGTTTTCCGTGCCCGTGGAATGGCGTCCGCCCGGCGTCACCTCGAAGCCCAGGGCGCGGTAGCGCGCGACCGCCGCCTCGAGACCGGGAACGACGACGACGATGTGGTCGAGACCGATGATCATGAAACCTCCGACTGTGCCGCGGCCTGCGGGCTTGACTCCCCGAAGCCTACACCGCTAGTCTTAAAATGTCACGATCGCAACTCTAACATTTCAGGTTGAAATCATGGACTTCGGCGCCTTCATCAACAGCCAGCGACTGTCCGAGGACATGGAGACGAAGGACGTTCTGCGGAACGCCATCGATCTCGCCAAATTGGCGGAAGAGGTCGGCTATTCGATCGCGTGGTTCCCGGAACATCATCTGATCCATTATGTGACCAGCCCCTCGCCGCTGATGATGGTGTTGAAGGCCTCGACCGAGACCAGTCGCATCCGCCTGGGCACCGCGATCGCGGTCGCCCCCTATTATCATCCGATCCGGCTTGCCGGCGAAGCCGCCCTGGTCGACCAGCTCATCGACGGCCGGCTCGAACTGGGCATGGGCCGGGGCGCGGTGAATTACGAGTTGAACCGCTTCGGCGTCGATGCCGCCCTCGCCTCCAAGCGCTTCTATGAATCGGCCAAGATCGTCCAGCGCCTGCTGCACGAGGAGGAGGTTTCGAGCGACGGCCCGACCTGGCCCTTCGAGACCCTGACCACGGTGCCGCGCCCCCTGCAGGCCGATTTCCCGCCCATGTGGGTCGCAGCGCGTTCCCCGGAGACCATCCGCTGGTGCGTCGCCAACGACATGAACGTGATGACCAACATCGGCTGGGCCGAGCCCTATGACGCGATCGTCAAGGTGTTCCAGCTCTTCGAGGACGCGATCGCGGAGATCAAGCCCGTCCGCCGGCCGAAATTCGCGGTCTCCCGCGTCACCTATGTAGGCGAGACCGACGAGGAGGCCCTGGAGGCGATGAAATACGCCCAGGTGAACAGCCGGATCTTCACCCGCCTGTTCCGCAACGAGGTGACGATCGAACGCGGTTTCCCCCGTCCCGATCCGCTGGAAGGCGAAGCGACGCCCGAGCATCTGTTCAAGACCCTGATCGCCGGCTCGCCCGAAACCTGCATCGCCAAGCTGAAATCCTACGAGGCGCTGGGCATCGACCATTTCATGACCTTCATCATCGGCCCGACGCCTGAAGCGGCGCGGAAGTCCGTGCGCCTGTTCGGCGAGAAGGTCATGCCGCATTTCAAGTGAGAGGTGCGCCCGAGGGCGCCCGACGGGGACCGAGAAGATGACCACCGTATTCACAAACGCCTTCCTCATCGACTGCACCGGTGCCGCCCCGCGCGAGCGCATGTCGGTGGTGGTCGAGGGCGACAACATCGTCGAGATCGCGGAAGGATCGCCGGGCGCCCTGCCCGCGGACGCCCAGGTGATCGACCTCGCCGGCAAGACCCTGATGCCCGGCCTGATCGACGCCCATGTCCATGCCTGCGCGGTGGACGCCAATCCGGCGGAACAGCATCGCCGCATGCCGCCCAGCCTGATCGCCATCTTCGCGACGATCAAGCTGAAGGAAATGCTGAAGTGGGGCTTCACCACCGTACGTGACGCCGGGGGGGCCGACTTCGGCTTCCGGACGGCGGTCGAGACGGGGAAGATCGACGGCCCGCGCCTGCGGGTCAGCGGCAACCACCTCTACCAGACCGGCGGCCACGGCGACAAACGCTACCCCTCGGAACTCTGCAGTTGCGTGATGGCGACCGATGTCGGCCTGATCGGCGGCTGCGTCGACGGACCGGACGAAATGCGCAAGGCGGTGCGCGAGAACCTGCGCCGCCGCGCCGACCAGATCAAGCTGATGTGTTCGGGCGGAGCCATGTCGCCGGGGGACGAACTCCATGTCGCCCAGTTCTCGGTCGAAGAGATCGAGGTCGCGGTGAAGGAGGCGGCCGCCGCCCATACCTATGTGATGGCCCACGCCTATTCGGCGGCGGCGATCCGCAATGCCGTGAAGGCGGGCGTGCGCTCGATCGAGCACGGCAATCTGATCGACGAGGAAGCCGCGGTCGAACTCCGCGAGGCCGGTGCCTGGCTCGTGCCCACCCTCGCCACCTATGAGGCGCTGTGGCGCCATGGCAAGGAATACGGCATTCCGCCGTTCCAGCTCGAAAAGGTCGATGCGGCGCGGGAGAGCGGCTTGCGCGGACTCGAGATCGCCTATCGCCTCGGCCTCAAGATCGGCTCCGGCTCCGATCTTCTCGGCGCCATGGTGAAATATCAGCCCCTCGAACTCGAACTGAAGGCCGAGGTCATGAAGCCCATGGACGTGCTGATCGCAACAACCAGGACCAATGCGGAACTCATGCGCCTCGATCGCAAGACCGGCACGGTCGAGACCGGAAAATGGGCCGACCTCATCGTCGTCGACGGCAATCCGCTCGAGGCGATCAACCTGTTCCAGAGCCCCGAGAAGGTGCCCCTGATCATGAAACAGGGCAAGACCTTCAAGAACCGGCTCTGAAGCCGACGATCGCGGGGGAAGGACGGGATTGCGGACGATGCAGGCGCGACGGCGAGAGATCGGTAATGTTCAGGTCGAGCAGCTCGGCCCGGGAGAAGATGGCGTCCATCACCATCTTCTGCGCGCCCAGGATCTCGTCCGTGGCAAGACTTTCCGCCCGTTCGGCATCGCCCGCCACAAGGGCCTGGACCAGGAGATGGTGCTCCTTCTGCATCTCGGCGGTGCGGTTGCGCACCGAAAGGCCGAGATGGAACAGGCGGGCCATCTCGTCCAGCAGGCTCTCGATCGCGCGGGCCAGGCGCTGGTTGCCCGAGA
>JAQVKV010000366.1 GCA_028694545.1 Zavarzinia sp.
GTCGCGGGTGGCGATGATGTCCTTCACCTCGAAGCAGACATGGTGCTGGCCGCCGGCCGGGTTCTTCGCCAGGAAATTCTTGATCGGCGACTTGTCGTCATAGGGTTCGATCAGTTCGATCTGCGCATTCGGCAGGTCGACGAAGCACACCCACACGCCCTGTTCGGGCATGGCGAATTTCTCGTGGATCTTGGTCGCGCCCAGCAGGTCGCGGTACATGGCGACCGAATCCTCGATCGACGGCGTGGCGACGCCCACATGGTTCAGCTTGCCGATCATGATGCCCTCCAAATGACTGATGAATGACGAAATCCGATGGCCGGAGAGAAGCAAATCGGCGCCCGGCCTGCAAAGAAAATCAGGGCCGCGGCAGCACCATTTCGATCGTATCCGTCAACCCGGCCGAGGTCGGTCCGGTCAGGCTGGACCAGGCGGCGACCAACTGGCCCTCGGGCGAGACTAGATACTTGTGGAAATTCCACGTCGGCACCTTGTCGGCGCCCAATGTGGCGGCGGCCCAGCGGTAGAAGGGATGGGCTTCGGGGCCGATGACATGGGTCTTGTTCGCCATGGGAAAGTCGACGCCATAGGTCAGCTCGCAGAATTCCTTGATCTCGGCGGCCGAGCCCGGCTCCTGATTGAAATCGTCGGACGGCACGCCGATAACGACGAGACCCTTGTCCCTGTAGCGCTCCCAGATCGTCACCATGCCCTCGTATTGGCCGGTGAAGCCGCAGAAGGAGGCGGTATTCACGACGAGCAGGGCCTTGCCCTTGAAATCGGCCAGCGGCAGTTCGCCGCCTTCCAGCTTCTCGAAGGTGAAATCGAAGGCGGTCTCGGCCAGCGCGACGACGGGGGCCGCGAGAGCGGCGAGGAAAAGGGTGGCGGCGGCAATCCATCGGCGCATGGCGGCATCCCGGTATCTCTTTATCCGACCATGCCCAAAAGTCCGGGCCAGGGCACGCGATTTCCTGTCGCCTCGGGGGCTTCCTGTCGCACCATAATCTCTGATTGATTTGTCGATCATGAAACAGTCTGTGGTTATCTTGTAGCGATCGATTGTCGGAAGGTTCGTGACATGACGATTCGCGCGGGAAGCCGGGCTGCCGCCGCCCTGTCCCTGGTGGTCTGGCTTGCGGCATGTGCCGGCGTCGGCATACCCGCCACCGATGATCCCGAAGCCAAGCTGGCGCAGGCGCGCTACCTCTACACCCAGGCCGGGCGCCCCGCCCGGGCCGAGCCCCTGATTCTCGAGGCGATGGAGCAATATCGCCAGGCGGGCGACATGGCGGGGCTGGCCATGGCCCATCGCGAATATGGCTTCTTCCTGCGCATGCCCGGTTCGGACGCCATCATCACGGCGGGCGGGGCCACCGGCGGGCCGGTCGCCCCGGACCGTCTGCGCCGGGCTCTCGGCGAGGTGGAGGAGGCGACGCGCCTCAGCGCGGAGATCGGCCTCTTCGACATGGTCTCCAACACCAGCCTGATCGAGGCCCAGATCCATCATGATCTTGGGGAGGGGGCGGCGTCCTGTGCCGCGCTGACGCGCAGTCTTTCAGCCGGCGATCGTTACGCGGCGGCTCACCCGGGGGGGACCCCGGACCTGCCGTCGGGCGTGAACAGTTTCGCGGAACTGATCGGGATCTTCCGCCGGGAGTACGGCTGCCCGGCTCAGTGATTGACCGTCGCGAAGACGACGAGGAAGAGCACCAGGAACTGCGCGAGGTTGAGCGCCTGGCTGACCCCGTGCAGCCGGCGGAAGCGCCCGATCGCCTCGACGTCGCCCGCCGCCTTCTGGTCCATCAGGCGATTGACCTCGGGCCGCAGCAGCAGATGCGCGAGCAGGAAGCCGATGCAGACGAGGCCGAGCAGGGCGGCCGTCCAGAAGGGCGGCGCCACCATGGCGGCCAGCCCGGTCAATGCCGCCATCACCGGGTAGTAGATGGCGAAGGCTTCGCGCATGAAACGGCCGGCCTGCTCCATGGGCAATTTCGCGAAGACGAGGGGCGCCGTCACGAAGGAGAAGAACCCCATGCCGCCGAAGGCGAGGGCGGCGAGCAGGCCGGCGAGCGTATTCATGGTCTATCCCGTCATCCGAAGGAGACGATCAGGACGAGGGTGAGCAGCGCCACGGTCCACAACACGCCGTCGCCGACACCGCCATAGGTGACGAAACGGGCAAGGCCCAGCACCGCGCGCCCGCCGAAACGACCGCCCTGACCCAACAAGGTCGCGAATTCCTCGCCCAGGCGCACCAGCACATTGCCGACGGGAATGCCGAGGTCAACGGCCCCGGTCACCCAGCGCGGCCAGGGCACGGCGAGGAAACCCAGGGCATTGTCGCGCTGGGGCAGCAGGTGGCGCAACCGGGTCGTCATGAAGACGATGACGGCCAGCAGGGCGACGCCCTGGATGATCAGCGGTTCGCCATGGAAGGCGGCTTCCGCATGGGGCGAGAGCAGGCCGCCGAAGGCACCGATGCCGACGCCACCGGCAAGCAGGATCAGGGTGGCGACCGTATCGCGCCCCACGACGGTATGCCCGCCCGTCACCCGGCAGCGGTCCATGATCGGACGAAGCCCCGCGGTCGCGAAGACGATGGCGCCGACCACGACGATGACGATGTCGGCCCATCCCATCCCGTGATGGATCAGCGCTTCGCCGATCACCGCCTTGCCGCCATAGCCGGCCAGGCCCGGCACGCCGATCGAGACGGTCGCGGCGAGGGTGAGCAGCAGCAGGCCGCGCGGGGCCGTGCCCCCGGCCCGTTCCAGCACGCCGGCGACGAGGAAGAGCATGGTGGCATAGATGACATGGCCGATCGCCAGCATGCGGACACCGGCCAGCGCCGCCTCGTCGCCGAGGCCGACGCCGATCACCATGACACCGAGCTGGCTGACCAGCGCCCAGGCGAGCAGCCGGCGCCAGTTCGATTCGAACAGGGTGGGGATGACACCGCCGACCGCCATGGCGAGGCCGATCCAGACCAGCGCCTCGGTCCCGGGCAGGAAGCGCACCATGCCGAGGATGGCGATCTTGGTCGCGAAGGCGGAAAGAAACAGGCTGCCGGTCGGCGTCGCGGCCGGATAGCCATGGATCAGCCAGCCGTGCGCCGGCGGCAGCGCCGCCTTGATGCCAAGCCCGATCAGGATCAGCACGGCGGCCGTCTCGGTGCCCGCGCCATAGACGATGGCGATGAGCAGCAGCACGCCGGCCAGGACCTGCAGCAGGAGATAGGCCAGGCCGGCGCGAATCGCCTCCATCGTGCCGCCGGCCATGATGATGAGGGCCGACGCGATGGCGATCACCTCGGTCCAGATCATCAGGGACGGCAGGCTGGTACCGGCGATGGCGGCGGTGCCGGCGCCGGTCGCGATCAGCCCGCAGGCGACGGCCGTGCGGTCCGGCATGGTCGCGGCGAAGAGCAGGCCGGCGGCGGCGACCAAATGGAAGGCCAGCGCAAGGGCGCCGTCCAGCGGGGCGAGGGCCGGCGCGCTGCCATCGATGAAGAGGAAATAGAGGCTGGCGATCAGGCCGAGCCAGCCGACATTGCGCGCCGCGATCGGCAGCGACAGGGCGGCGGCGAAGGCACCGGCCAGCAGGAGCGGCCAGCCCGCCGGCAGCGCGGCGAAATCGAAGGCGAGGGCTTCGGTCATGGCAGCACTCCAAGCCCGATGACAGGTGCGACGAAGCCGAGGATCGCCGGCGCCGCGACGAAGAGCACGACGCAGCCCGCCGCCGTCACCACGGGCGGGATCAGGGCGAGGACGGGCAGGGAGCCCTCCTCGTGATGATGCCCGTCCTTTCCGGGCGGGTGGTGGGGATCCTCGTCATGGGGCTTGCGGAAGAAGGCCTGGATGAAGATCGGCACCAGATAGCCCAGCGTCAGCAGGGTCGAAAGGCCGAGGCACACGGTGAGCACCACCATGTGCCGGTCGACCGAGGCTTCGAGCAGCAGGAACTTCGGCCACATGCC
>JAQVKV010000367.1:0-1892 GCA_028694545.1 Zavarzinia sp.
CTCACTCATATGAGTTAGGTCGTCCTCCAGCCCCTCCGGGTAGACCCAGACGGCGGGGTTTTCGACCTGCAGGCAGAGCCCGGATTGGGGGCACTTGAAGTGGCTGGGCAGGACCGGACGGACCTCGGTGGTGACCTCGCCGGTGGCCGGATCGACATGATCGACGGGCGAGCCGAACTGCATGCCTTCCACGCAGAGGTAGCCGAACCGGGACCGGGTGACGGGGAAGCCGAACCCCGAGGGGTCGCGCAGGAACTTCACGAAGCCCTTGGTCGCCAGCACGCTGAGGCGCTCGCGGATCGTGTGCTTGCTGCCCAGACCGCCCCGGTTCTCGAAGGTCTCGGCGAACTGCATGGCGGTGTAGAGGCGCTCGCTCGCCGCCTCATCAAGCAGCATGCCGAGGATGACATCGTGTTTGCGCAGCCGTTCGGCATCGAGCCTGGCGCCGACCTCCTTGCGCACCAGGCGCTCGTTCATCGGGTTCAGCTCGACCCACTCCCCCTTCACCTTGTCGATCAGCTTCCCCGGCAGCGCGGGCCCGTTTCGAAGCTCGATCTCCAGCCTGCGGACGGTGCTGTCCTCGTCGGGTCGGTGCATGAGCAGCCCGGAGGTGTAGAAACCCCGCAGCGCGCTGGCGCCGGAGAGCGCGAGGAAGGGATCGTCCTTGACCTGATGCTTGGTGGCCTTGCGGGTGTGGTGGGCGAGGATGACGCCCGCATCCGGATTGACCGCCTCGCGGAGAAGCTCCACCCGGTCCTTCAGGAAGAACATCATGGCTGTGTTGTCGTTCTCGCCCCCGCCTTCGGGGCCGCCATCGAAGAGGTTGCGGATCGGGTCGATGACGATGATGTCGGGCGGCGCGTCGGGGAATGCGGCCCGGATCGCCTCGGCCACGCGGGCGACGCCTTCCGCGTCGAGCAGCAGCTTCAGCTTCGGCGTGGCGATGAAGGTGTCGCGCGCGGCGGCGATCACGGCGGCGGGCAGCGCGATCTGCTGCATGCGCTCGCGCAGATAGTGATACTGGATCTCGGCCTGCAGGTAGAACACGCGCAGCGGCCGGGGCGGCGTGAAGCCGAGGAACGGCACGCCAGCGGCCATATGCACGAGCCAGCAGATCAGGAAGTCGCTCTTGCCGACCTTGGGCGCGCCGCCAAGCACCAGGAGCCCGCCCGGCGTCAGCACGCGGGGACCGATGATGTCCTCGGGCATCGGGCTCGTGTCTTCGAGCAGCGCGCCGAGGCTGAAGGTCGGCAGCGGGCTGGCCGGGGCGTCGGCGTGGTCCGCGCGCAGGAGCGGCGGACCGTTGCGCTTCACATGCAGCGCCCAGAGGCGCTCGGACTCGGCCATCAGCCGATCGAGCGGCCAGGATGGGCGCAGCATGGCGGCGTTGTAGCCGCAGATCGCCTCCCAGCCTGCGAACGGGTCGAGGCGGCCCTCGTGCACCAGGCGCACGTAATGGCCGATGGCGGCGCTGGCCCCCTGGAAGCGGGACCAGTCGTCAACCGCGCCTTCGCGCACCGGCGTGGTGAGCACTGCGTCGATGCCGGGCTTCGCGGTCGGCGCGGCAACGTCGCTGGCGAAGCCTACGCCTGGCAGCGGCGGCATCTCGGCGACCTTTTCCGCGAAATCCGCCAAGTCGACCTCGACGTCGCGATGCTCGCGGATCTGCACGAGGCGCTGGTGGCCGTGCTTGTGATAGACGGTGCCCGGCACCCGGATCGGCTGATGCGCCGAGCGGAAATGCGTGTCGCCGCCGACCTTCACGGCGATCTCGCCCCGCAGGCGGCAGAGCGTCACCAGGTCCTCGCCCTCGGCCGGTTCGGTCAGCTTCCACCAGACATGGAGCTTGGCCGCACCTTCGGGCGTCCGCCCGCCGCTTTCGATGATCAGCG
>JAQVKV010000367.1:1902-3975 GCA_028694545.1 Zavarzinia sp.
AATTGAAGACCTGATTTCCACCGGCGGAAGCAGTCTGAAGGCTGCCGAAGCCATTAAGGAATCCAAAGGGATTGTGTTGGGGATGCTCTCCATTTTCACCTACAACTTCGATGTCTCCATTCGAGCTTGGCCGGGATATCGCCCGCATCGAGATCGACCACGATGGCCTGCATCTGCAGCACATCGGCGGCGCGGGCCTGACCCTGCTCCTCGACCGTGCCGGGGATGACGTAGACGGCGGCGCCCTCCCGGTTCGCCCACGCGGCGAAGGTCGCGAGCTTCTCGTTCGCGGTCTCGTCGGCGGGGATCCAGATGTTGTGCGGCTTGCCGTCCCGGCCCTGACCCTTGTCGACGAAGCCCCGGAGCGGGATCAGCCCCTCGCACCAGCTGAACACGGTGTCGAGGAACACGGCGATCTGCTCGGGGTCGGGATCGCAGCCGAACGGGTTCTCGGACGGCGGCCCGTCGTTGAAATCCATCCACGGGTTGAAATGCAGGATGCCGTCGTCGCTCATGCCGGCAGCCCCCAGCAGCGCTCGGCCCACGGGCAGAAGCGGCACTCGAAGAAATCGGACGTGGTGGCGACGCGCGGCAGAAGCTCGCCCGCATCGGTCGCCTGCAGGATCCGCACGCCCCGGTCGGACATGCGCTGCGCGAGATCGGCGTCAAAGGGCACCAGCTCATGGTGAAGCTCAGCGGTGTCCTTGTTGATCGCGGTGAAGAGCGCGGGCGCGGCCGAGATGCCGGAAACCGTCCCTTCCATGTAGGCCTGGTAGAGCGCGATCTGGGCGGCGTAGACCGGCTTCGACTTCGTCACGCCGTCCTTGACGCAGGCGCGCCAGTTCTTCGCGTTCATCGTCTTGCATTCCCAGAGGGCGGGAACGGCCAGCTCGAAGCCTTCGGGCCCTGCGGCGATGATGCCGTCGACATGACCGCGGATGCGCCCGCCCGCAACGGAGAACCCGAACTGGCCGCCATCTGGCCGGTTGCCCTTGCGCGTGTAGAGGTCGAAGCCCGCGCCGCGCAGCCAGGCGACGGCCAGATCCTCGAGCGCATGGCCGATGGCGAAGATGCGCAGCGACTGGCCGCTGAAGTCCTGGCCCTCGTCCTTCGGCGCAGCCGTGAACTCGAACTGCAGGGCGCGCTCGCAGGCATGGCCGAGACGCGAGCCGCCGAGGTAGTCGCGGGGCGGCCGCGTGGCCTGATCGGCGGTCAGCGCCCGATCGACCGCGGCGTTGACCCGCTCTGCGAAAGTCGGCCGGTGATTGTAATCGAGGGTCAAAACGGCACCTCCGGCGTCTGCGCCCGGGCGATGTCGGACATGGCCTCGCGGAAGCCCTCGACGGCCTCCTCGATCAGCGCGCGCACCTGCGCCTCGGTCAGATCGGCGAGCGGTGTAGTCCAGCCGATCTCGTCCATCAGCAGTGCGACGCGCTTCATGGTGGCGGTGATCGCGGCGCGCTCCTCCTCGGTCAGGTCAACCATGGCGAAACGCTCCCGCGCGAAGCGCGTCCAGAAGGACTGGCAGGGCATCGAGCAGAACCAGACCGATGGCCGGGGCCGCTTCGACCGGTGCGGATCGAACCAGCCAAAACCACGGGTGGGTTGCCGGCAGACAGCACAAAGCGTCCCACGCGGATGCCAGAGTCGCCGCCGGTCCTCGGCCGTGATGGGGGTTGAGGGTGCCATGGGTCATGCCGCCCTCCGTTCGGGAGAGGCCGCCGTGTCGATCAGCTGGCGGATGGCGCGCTTGTTGAAGCCGAAGGTCATCAGCGCGGAGGCGCGGTAGCGCGTCAGGCCGAAGTCGTGGCGGCACTCGGGCGGCAGGTACTGCAGCTGCTTCTCGGTCGGCGGCTGGCGCAGCCAGGAGCTGGTCTTGAAGGCGCTCTCGTCGGTCTCGTGCGTGTTCAGCCAGTCGTCGGCCTGCGCGAGGCAGACGGTGCGCTTGCCGACGCCCAACAGGTGGGGGCGTTCGCCCTTCGCGCCGCCGATGGCGTACCAGACCCCGTCCAGCCAGAAGATGCCGCCCCAGGCTGCGAAGCCCGTGGCCATCAGCGCGTCGTCCGTGCCGTA
>JAQVKV010000368.1 GCA_028694545.1 Zavarzinia sp.
GAGGAGGGGGCTTCCGCCTTCGTCGCCGGCCTCGGCGTGCCGGCACCGATCATGGCGAAGCTGAAGGGCGCCGGGCTGAAGGTCATGGCCGTCTGCGGCTCGGTCAAGCACGGGTTGAAGGCACAGCAGGCGGGCTGCGACGCGGTGAACGCGCAAGGCACCGAGGGGGGTGGCCATACCGGCAAGATCGCGGGCATGGCGTTGATCCCCCAGATGGTGGACGCGCTGGATATTCCGGTGGTCGCGGCGGGTTCCATCGTCGACGGTCGGGGGCTCGCGGCGGCACTGGCTTTCGGCGCGGTCGGCGTCTGGATGGGCACGCGCTTCATCGCTTCGGTCGAGGCGAATGCCGCGCAAGGTTACAAGGAGGCAATCCTCGCCGCGCGGGACGAGGATACGCTGATCACCCGTTGCTTCACCGGCAAGACGCTGCGCGCCATCCGCAACGACTACACGACCGAATGGGAAGGCCGGACGGCCGAGATTCAGCCCTTCCCGATGCAGGCCATGATCTCGGCCCAGGCGGGCGCCAATCTCACCCTCATGGGGGTCACGGAAGGGATCGACGCGAAGCGCGCCTGTCTCGCCGCCGGCCAGGGCTCCGGCGCCATCCGCGAGATCCTGCCGGCGGGCGAAATCCTGCGCCGCACGATCGCCGAGGCCGAGGCCGTGATCACGGCCCGCTTGCCGGCCTGCGTCGTCCGGCGCGCGGCGGCGGAGTAATCTTGAAGCATTCCAGGTATCAATCGCATTCAGGCTTTCCCCACGTCCCTAGCGTGTTACCGTTGAAAGGGTAGCGGCAAGGGGCGCGGGGGTGGCATGGATACGATCATCGACTTTCTGAACACGGTGTTCTGGGGCTATGTCCTGATCTACGGCCTGCTGGCGGTCGGGATCTATTTCACCATCAGGCTGAAACTCGTCCAGCTCCTGCATTTCCCCGAGATGATCAAGGCCGTGCGGGGCTCCCGCGCTGGCGATCACGCGGGGATCTCGCCCTTCCAGGCCTTGTGCACCAGCCTTGCCTCGCGTGTTGGTACCGGCAATATCGCGGGCGTGGCCGTCGCCCTCTACCTGGGTGGGCCCGGCGCCATCTTCTGGATGTGGGTGGTCGCGGCCCTCGGCATGGCGACGGCACTCGCGGAAAGCACGCTGGCCCAGCTCTACAAGGTGAAGGATCACAACGGCAATTACCGTGGCGGGCCGGCCTTCTATATCGCACGTGGATTGGGCGCGCCCTGGGCCGCTGTCGCCTTCTCCATCTGCCTCATCATCTCCTTCGGCCTCGTCTTCAACGCGGTTCAGGCCAATTCGATCGCCGACGCGGTCGAGGGGGCTTTCGGTATCGACAAGATGGTTTCGGGCGTGGTCACGGCGGCGCTGACCGGCATCATCATCTTCGGCGGTATTTCGGCGATCGCCCGGGTGGCGGAAGTTGTGGTGCCCTTCATGGCGCTCGGCTACCTCCTCGTCGCGGTCATCGCACTGGTTGCCAATATCGCCGACGTGCCGGCGGTCATCGGCACCATCGTTTCCTCCGCCTTCGGTTTCGACCAGGCGGCGGGCGGCGTGACCGGCGGCGTCATGGCGGCCTTGCTGAACGGCGTGAAGCGCGGCCTGTTCTCGAACGAGGCGGGCATGGGCAGCGCCCCCAACATCGCCGCCGTCGCGACACCGGACCCGCATCATCCGGTCAGCCAGGGCTTCGTGCAGGCGCTGGGCGTCTTCATCGACACGCTGATGATCTGCACCGCGACGGCGGTGGTCATCCTGCTGTCGGGCCAGCTGGAGCCGGGCTCCGGCCTCACGGGGACCCAGCTCACCCAGGCCGCGATGGAGGTCCATATCGGCTCCTTCGGGCGTTATTTCATCGCCGTGGCGATCTTCTTCTTCGCCTTCACCTCGATCATCGGCAATTACTCCTACGCCGAGAATGCGCTTGTCTACCTCAAGGTCGACAGCACGGTCGGCAAGACGGTGCTGCGGGTCGCGGTGCTGCTGATGGTGATCTGGGGGGCTTATGAGAGCGTCGCCACCGTGTTCAACGCGGCGGACGCCTCCATGGGGCTGATGGCGACGATCAACCTCGTCGCGATCGTGCTGCTTTCGGGTCTCGTCTCGCGCCTCGTGAAGGATTATCTGGCGAAGCGCAAGCGGGGCGAGGTGCCCCATTTCGTGGCGTCCGAAATGCCCGAGTTGAAGGGCGAGATCGACGAGGAAATCTGGTCGCGCCCGTAAGGCGCGGCCGGTTCACCGGGTCGCGACGAAGAACACGCGTCGGAACGGGAAGAGCACGCTGCCGTCGCCGCGCGGCGGATAGGCCTGTTCGAGCCGGCTGCGGTAGGCGGCGAGGAAATCCGCCGCCGCCGCATCGTCCAGCGCGTCGAGATAGGGGCGAAGGGCGGTGCCCTTCACCCATTCGAGCACGGGGTGGGAACCGGGCACCGGCGCCAGGTGGTGGACATAGGCGCTCTCCCAGGCGTCGACCTCGGCGGCGCCGGCGTCGAGCAGCAGGGCCATGTAGTCTTCCGCCGGATCGACCGGGCGGATGCCGGCCACCCCGGCGAGGCGGGCGGTGAAGCGCAATTCCGCCACCGTCTCGGCCAGCAGGCGGTGGGACGGGGCGCCGTGGTTGCGCGGCATCTGCACCGCAAGCACGCCGCCCGAGGGCAGGCCCCGCAGCAGGGCGACGAGCACCGCGCGGTGATCCGGCAGCCAGTGGAAGGCGGCGTTCGAGGCGATCAGGTCGTGGCCGTGGGCAAGCCCGACATCCGCGATGTCGCCAGGGACGAATCGGACATCCGGTATTTCAGCTCGCGCCTTCGCCAGCATGGCGGGGGAATTGTCGATCCCGGTCAGGGGCAGGGCGGGGAAGCGGGTGCGCAGCAACCCGGTCAATTGTCCGCCGCCGCAGCCGAGATCCAACGCCGAACGATAGGCGCGGTCGGGCAGGCGGGCGACGAGGTCCGCCGCCGGGCGCAGGCGTGGCCCGGCAAATCGGGCATATTGTCCAGGATCCCAGCTTGCCATGGGGGCCTCCGTTGCGGACCATGCGGCGATGCGGTCCGGGGGACCGGCGTTCGAGGATGGGGCATGCGTATCACGGTCGTGCTGAACGAGAAAGCGGGCACCATGGCGCGCAGCGACGCGGGCGCCATGGCGAACGGCATCCGCAGCGCCTTCGCCCATGCCGGCCACACCATCAATATCGTCAGCGCGAAGCCGCAGGAAATGCGGGCGGCGATCCAGAAGGTGCTGACCGCGCATCCCGACATCATGGTGGTCGGCGGTGGTGACGGCACGCTGAACGGCGCGATCAACCAGATGCGCGACGCACCCATGGTGCTCGGCGTCCTGCCGCTCGGCACCATGAACCTGACGGCCAGGGACATCGGCCTGCCGGCGGATCCGGCGGCGGCGGCGAAAGCAATGGCTCGGGGCACGGTGGTGCCGGTCGATGTCGCGACGGTGAACCACATCCGCTTCCTGCACAGCGCGATTCTCGGCTTCTATCCCTGGATGGTGCTGGACCGGGAACGGGCGCGGCGGCGCCGGGGCCTGCGCAAATGGCCGGCCATGATCCGGGCCGGCTGGCGTGCCCTGTTCCGGCGCCACGAACTCGAGGTCGAGGTGGTGCTGAACACCGACACGGGCGAGACAGCGCAGATCCGCACGCCGTTGCTCGTCGTCGCCAACAATCGTTTCGTTGATGGCGCCGGGCCCGTGCCGCTCAGGGCCAGTCTCGCCGATGGCGAGCTGGCGGTCTATGTCGCAGAGCCGCGTGGGCCCCTGTCCCTGCTGCGTCTTGCCTTCGCGGTCGCCGCCGGCCATTGGGAGACGGCGCCACGCATCCATTTCGCCGCCTGCCGATCGGTCACCGTCGCCTCGAAGCGGCGGCGCTTGCGCGTCGCGATCGACGGCGAGCTGGTGCACCTGAACCCGCCCCTGCAGTTCCGTATTCTCGGACGGCGCC
>JAQVKV010000369.1 GCA_028694545.1 Zavarzinia sp.
TCCGTCCGTGCCGTTCCCAGTGGATACCGTCGATGGTACCCGTGGTCGGCACGGTCTCAAGCCTTGCCGACATGGGCGATGCTGGCGATCTCCACGAGAAAGCCCGGCCTGACGAGACCGCACTGGATACAGAAGCGCGCCGGCTTTTCGCCGGGGAAATAGCGGGCGTAGACGGCGTTGATGGCGGCGTAATTCGCCCAGTCCGTCAGGAAGACCATGTTGAAGGCGACGTCGTTCATGGTGCCGCCGGCGGCCTCGATCACCGTCTTGATGGTCTCCAGGACCTGTTCCGCCTGCTTGCCCGCATCACCCTCGTGCGCGATGCCGCCTTCCTGGGTGAACGCGAGCATGCCGGCGACATAGACCGTGCCATCCGCCAACGTACCAGGTGAGAAGGGCGCGATCGGGGCGGGCAGTCCCGGTAGATTGATGATGGTCTTCGGCATGATGTCCTCTTTCAGGCCTTGGCGGAAAGCGCGCTGATGAAATCGCCGGTCGTGGTGACCCAGCCGAAGAACGTCTCGGCGTTGTAGACCGTCGCGTCGTGGACGAAGCGGGGACCGACCTGGTGGCAGCCGTCCTCGAGCAGGACGGCGAAATATTCATGGAAGAACGCGTCGCGCAGCGTCGACTCGACGCAGACATTGGTGGCGATGCCGGTCAGCACGAGGTTGCGGATGCCCCTTGTGCGCAACATGCTGTCGAGCGGCGTACCAGTGAAACCGCTGTAACGGCCCTTGGGCAGGACGAAATCGGTCGGCGCCGGTTTCAACTCCTCGATCAGTTCATAGTCCCAGCCGCCCTTGGCCAGCAGCTTGCCTTGTAGCTCCGGGCGCCGGCGCATCGTCTTCAGGGCGTTTGACTTCAGCCTGTTGGGCGAAAGCGGCCCGCCGGCCTCTTGGTAGCCGGCGTCCCAGCCATTCTGGAAATAGACGACCATCAGGCCGGCCGCGCGGGCCGCCGACAGGGTTTCGGCGATGCGCGTCGCGACCGCCGCGGCTCCCCCGATGTCGAAGCCCGCCAGATCCGTATATCCCCCGGGAGACGCATAGGCATTCTGCATGTCGACGACGATCAGCGCGGTTTCGCCGGCCGCAATGCTCAAGGCTTCCGGTCTGGTTGCCAGATGGATGCGGGCGGTCGGCTGTGCGGACATGGCTTTTTCTCACTTCTGGAACTGTGCTAAACTGCAAAAGCTTGACCATTAGGTCAGGATTGGCCGTGGCCGGCCAATAAACCTTCGGTCTAATCCAGGGGGTGTAATGACGACGGCGGTCAGGGTTTCGGGATCTCAGGCATTACAGTCCGGCCATCAGGTGAACAACGGGACGTGGCGGATGAAGGTGGTGATCGCGGACGATCATGTGATCTTCAGGCAGGGGCTGCGCCTCGCGCTGGAAGCGATCCAGGCCGGTTCCGAGTTCTTCGAGGCCGGCGATTTCGAGACTCTGCTGCGTCTCGTCACACGCCAGCGGGATCTGGGGCTTCTCATCCTCGACCTGAACATGCCGGGTCTCAGCCGCTCGACCGGCATTGCCACGCTGCGCGGCCATGTCGCGCCGGCGCCGATTCTCGTGCTCTCCGCCTCGGATGACAGCGAGGATGTTTTCGCCTCGCTGGCCTCCGGCGCGTCCGGCTATGTCCACAAGTCGGCGGGCATGGATGTCCTGACCGAGGCGATCCGCACCGTCGGCCTCGGCGGCGTCTATGTCCCGCGCGACCTCGTCACCGGGGTTCGGCCGCCGCCGCCGAATGCAAGGGGTGCCACCGCCGAGGGGCCGCGCCTGACACCGCGCCAGGCGGATGTGCTGCGCCTCGCCGCCGAGGGCCACGCCAACAAGGAAATCGCCTTCCGCCTCGGCATGGGCGAGGGCACGGTGAAGGCGCATCTGTCTCTGGTGATGCGGGAACTGGGCGTGCACAACAGGGTGCAGCTCCTGCGCGAGGTCGAGCGCCTGAAGGCCGGCGGCTGGATGCCCGGCTGATCAGCCGGGAGGCGTCCCGTCCCCGGACAGCGCCCCGCGCAGGACCGCATGCAACATGCGTGGTGGCACGGGCTTGTGCAGCACCTTGCGGCGCGCCGTGTTCACGGCCTTCAGTTGCCCAAGGTCGTAGTCGCCGGTCAGGATCAGGCCGGGCAATGGCCCCCCCGCCAGTCCTTCCAGGGCATCGAACGCCTTGAAGCCGCTGTCCTCTTCCCCCAGATGCCAGTCCGCGACGACAAGGTCCGGCAATCGCCCGCCAAGGTTGGCGATGATGTCGGTTGTGGTCGTGCCGTGGATGACGTCGGCCCCCCAGTCGCGCATCAGATCGGCCAGGGCGGATGCGATCTCGCGGTTGTCCTCGACCAGGGCGATGAGGCAGGGGGTATCCCGCAGGCGGCCGATCTCGCCCTTGCTGACCGGGACGCGGCGGTCAGGCATCACGGCCGATTTGATGGTCACGGAAAAGACCGACCCCCGGCCGGGCCGGGACTGGACCGCCACCCGGTGGCCGAGCAGCCGGGCCAGACGTTCGACGATCGCAAGGCCGAGGCCGAGGCCGGCCGCACCTTCCCGCCGGCCATGGATCTGGACGAATTCCCAGAATACCTGCCGCTGCTCCTGTTCGCCGATGCCGCAGCCCGTATCCCAAACCTCGACGCGGACCCCGCCGCGAATCCGCCGGCAGCCGACCAGAACCCCGCCGCGGTCGGTATATTTCAGTGCGTTGGAAACGTAGTTCCGCAGGATCCGGGCCAGCAGCCGCTGGTCGGACTGGACAACGACATTGGCCGACACCGCTTTCAGGCGGATGTCGCGCTGTCGCGCCTCGGGCAGGAAGCCTTCGACCACGCCGGCCATCAGATCGCCGAGGTGTACCGGCCCGTTCATCGGCCGCATGGCGCCGGCGTCCAGCCGGCTGTACTCGAGCAGGGATTCGAGCAACTCCATGCTGGCGGCCAGTGATCGCTCCATCGCATCGACCGTGCGCCGCCCCAGCTCGCTGCTGATCTCACGCCGGAGCGAAGGCAGAAGCAGGGCCATGGCCTGCATCGGCTGGCGCACATCGTGGCTGGTCGCGGAGAGGAATTTCGTCGTGGCGGCGGCGGCGATCTCCGCCTTGTCGCGGGCGGCGCGAAGGTCGACCGTCCGCTCGTCGACCATGCGTTCCAACCGCTCGGCCATTTCCACCTGTTCCGTGATATCGGTATGGGTTCCGACCAGGCGATAGGCTGTTCCCTCGCTGTCGCGCATGGCGGCGCCGCGCGATTTTATCCAGCGCCATGTGCCATCGCGGTGGCGCAGGCGGAACTCGACGCTGTAATCGGAGACGACCTGGGTCAGATAATCGTTCAGGGTGCGGTTCACCTTCTCCACGTCGTCCGGATGCAGGCGCGAGGCAAAGGCACCGATATTGTTCGGAAGGTCACCTTCCGCCGCGCCGACGAAATGCAGCCAGCGCGGCGAATAATAGACAAAGCCGGTTTTCAGGTCCCAATCCCAGATGCCGTCGTTCGTGCTCATCGCGACGAGACGGAAGACATCACCGCTGTCGGTCGAGAGGGCAGGAACCTCCATGGCTTCGGTCACCTGAGACAGAATGCGGTCCGGAAACGGCAGCTTCGCCCTCAGGCGGCGCTGTTCAGATCCGTGTCCCTGTGCTTGGTGATCTTCATCCATACATGTTCACCCGACGTGGTCGCGCGGTGCCGCGGCGGTCGATCCGGGTCAGTGCAGGTCGGCAGGCACTCGATCGCCGCATCATAGTTCGGCTGATGGAAGAAGGCCATCGAGATGCGGCTGGTCGGCACCTGGGCGTCCGTCGGCGGGTTGATCACCCGGTGCATGGTCGAAACCCAGCGGTCGTTCGTCCAGTCCGCCATCAGGTCGCCGAGATTGACGACGAAGGCATCGGGCACATAGGGAACATCCACCCATTGCCCGGCCTTGTCGCGTACCTGGAGACCGCCGGGAGCGGCGTCGGGCTT
>JAQVKV010000370.1 GCA_028694545.1 Zavarzinia sp.
TGTTGACCAGGGCATTCACGAGATCGGTCACCGCGCCGAGCGCGCCCGAGTCGGAGGAGGTCAGGTTCTCAAGCGCGCCGGTGAGGGCCGAGAGCGCGCCGCTGTTCGGATCGAGCAGGCCGACGAGCAGATCGTTCACCGGCTCCAGGATGGTGCCGTTGGTCAGGTTGTCGACCAGATCCTGCACCGCGCAGATGGCGCCGTCACCACAGGTGGTGGTGCCGTTCGGATCGACCGGCGGGGTCGTGTCGACGTCGCCGAAGGGATCGCCGCCGTTCGCCGCGCTGCCGACGAGGCTGATCTGGCGCAGACCGAAGCCGGCGCCGCCCGCCGTGAAGAAGTTCGGCCGGCTGAGGTTGCGGTGCATGTCCATCAGGGTGGGACCACCCGCGTCCTTGGTGCGGTCGGTGTGCATCAGGTTGTTGGCGCTGTTGAAGTAGAACTTCACGCCGCCATAACCCATCGCGCCCATTTCGTCGAAGACGCCGGTGGCGAACAGGGCCATGCCCGGGATGTCGGTCAGCAGGGCTTCGATCTGGACGTCGCCACCGACCTTGGTTTCCTCGCTGTAGGTGACGCCGGCGCCGATGCGCAGGTTCGGGTTGGCGTAGACCGCGATGCCGGCCCGGCCATAGACGCTGTCCATCACGTCGCCGGTCTGATAGCCGACCAGCGCCTCGAGGGTCACGTTGTCGAGGTAGTATTCGGCGATGCCGGCGACAGCGTATTGCGCCTCGCCCTCGACGAAATAGCCGCCGCCGGCGATGCCGATCAGGCCGCTCTGCGGATCCCGGAAGAAGAGCTGGGCAGCGCCGCCGGCGAAGCCCGCCTCGTCTGCGGTGAAGCCCGCGACGCCGTCGACCTGCAGGCCGAGATTGTCGCCCATGGGAATGACGATGGTGGGGGCACCACCGTAGGTGCCGCCGTTTTCGTCGGCGCCGCCGAACATTTCCAGCGTGAAGGCGGTTTCCGCCACCGCCTTCTGACCGTAACCGAACTGGTCACCGGAGACCGGATAACTCTCCTGCGCCGAAGCGAAAAGCCCGCTTGCAAGGGCGCTGACCGCCGTTGTGGTAAAAAGAACCACCTTAATGGAAGATTTCTTCGTCATCTTGATAGAGCCCCTTGCTTACGCCCAACATTTCCGCGGTCAGCGCTATTCGCTGGAATTCCCGCGATAACCAGAGCCCTTGGCCATCGGCCCATACCGATTGCAGCTCGGCTCCGTGTTCCGTCGGACCCGTATTACACGGCATTAGCTCCCGCATCGAAGGCGTTTACCTCCTTTTCTGCTGCAATCGCCAAATATTGGTCCAATTTGGATGTAACGCAGGACCACCAAAAACGGGAGGAAATTGGCGCCTTTGCCCCTTGACCCTTTCCGGTGGTCCTTCAAAGTTGTGGCAAGAGTAGAAAGAGAAAAAACGTCGTGCATGGCGTGATAAGGCGCCCGTTTCGGTGGGTGGAAATGCCCCCCGGTGCCTTTCCAGTTTTCAGCGCGGCAGCAATACGGAGCTTTTTCGCCACGGCGCGCCTTCGCGATACGGACAAAGCCGCCGACGCGACGCGACGCGAGATGGTGAGGGGATGGAGGATGCCAGCCCCATGAAGGGACGAATGGTGGCGCCCTTCGTGGCGGGAGGGCTCCTCCCTGGGGGATTTTAGCGGTCGACCGGCCGGTAGTAACGGCGGGGCCGAAGTGGACGAATGGCAACGATGGGACACGCCTTGACGAGTAGCCCGCAACATGGACCTCAGGTCCTGCTGGTGGACAGCAACATCGAACGAAGCCGTCATCTGCGCGAGCACCTTGCGTCGTGGGGTTTTGCCGTCAACGTGGCGCACGACGGCTATTCAGGGCTGCGCCAGATCATGAGCACCTGGCCCGAACTGATCGTGGTCGACGCGGAGCTTAAGGGGTGGTCGTCGTCCGTTGTGATCGACGGCGCCGTGCGACTGGGATCGCGCGCGCCGGTCATCATGCTGACCGAACAGGGGCAGAGCACGGCTTCGCGTTCGTCGCGGCGCCGGGTCGTCGGCATCATCGAGAATCCGAATTCGATCAGCGAACTCCGGGCCGTGATGATGAACGCCCTGTCCAAGGTCTCGACCGAAAATTCCGGTGCCGGCGACAATTTCGACATCGCCTGATGTCGGCGACCGCGGCCTGACGCCGGCCTTTACCGCAGCGCACACGAATTCCGCTTTCGCTCGACACGGAAGCGCCTTAGCCTTGCGGGACGGGGCTGGTGGGAACAGGCGGGGTTCTTCTGCGCATGGATGATGCAACGCTGCGGGTCGACGGCATTCACAAGCGCTTCGGCAATCTCGAGGTCCTGAAAGGCATCTCGCTTTCCGCCAGCAAGGGCGACGTCATCTCGCTCATCGGCGCATCGGGTTCGGGCAAGAGCACGTTCCTGCGCTGCATCAACCTTCTCGAGACACCCGATGCCGGCGAAATTCGCGTCGAAGGCGAATTGATCCGCATGAAGCCGGACCGCGCCGGTCGCTATCTGCCGGCCGAGCCGAAGCAGGTGGACCGTATCCGCGCCAAACTCGGCATGGTGTTCCAGAGCTTCAATCTCTGGTCCCACATGACCGTGCTGCAAAACGTGATCGAGGCGCCGGTTCATGTCCTGAAGAAGCCGAAGGCGGAAGCAATCGCCGAGGCCGAGGCCCTGCTCGAGAAGGTCGGCCTCGCCGAACGGCGCCACTACTATCCGGCCCATCTCTCCGGCGGACAGCAGCAGCGGGTGGCGATCGCCCGCGCGCTCGCCATGAACCCCGCCGTCATGCTGTTCGACGAGCCGACCTCGGCGCTCGACCCCGAACTCGTCGGCGAAGTGCTGAAGGTCATGCGCGACCTGGCCGAGGAAGGCCGCACCATGCTGGTCGTCACCCACGAGATGGCCTTCGCGCGCGACGTCTCGTCGACCGTCATGTTCCTGCACCAGGGCAAGGTCGAGGAAGAGGGGCCGCCCTCCCGGGTCTTCCGCGACCCGACGTCGGACCGTTGCCGCCAGTTCCTCGCCAAGCACCTCTGAGCCGGACAGGCGGATGACGGCGGCACTTTCCCCGACGATGAACACGGACCTGCCGGTCCCGGTCGAGGCCGGATTAGGCACCTTTCTCGCCGATGTCGCCGGCTGGCTGATTGCCGCGCTGGCCTCCCTGTTCCACGTGATCGGCCTTGCCTTCGGCCTGATCTTCGATCTGATCGGGCTGTTGTGGTGGCCGATCGGCCAGGTGCTCGGCTTCGGACTGGATGCGCTCGGCTGGGTCTTCGGCGGCATCGGCAGCGCGCTCTACGATGTGATCGGCGCGGAGTTCCCGGCGGCGCTGCCCTATATCGACTTGCTCGGCTTCGGCAGGGGCGGCTGGGGCGACGATCTCTGGCAAGGGCTGCAGCTCACCATGCAGCTCGCCGTCATCGCGCTTTCCGTCGGCCTGACCATCGGCTTCCTCGGCGCGGGCGCCAAGCTTGCCCCATCGAAATTCCTCAACCGTGTCGGCAATCTGTACACGGTGCTGGTGCGCGGCCTGCCCGAACTGCTCACCCTGTTGCTGATCTATTACGGCATCCAGTTCGGCATCCAGGCCCTGATCGAGCTGATCCGCCTGCCCGAGCTTTGCGCCGCCGTCGGTCTCGCCGACAAACTCGACCTCGTCGGCCTCGGGGACGGGGCCCGGGCCTTCTGCGCGACCGAGACGGTGGATGTCAGCAGTTTCGTCGCCGGTATCATCGCCCTCAGCCTCGTCTTCGGCGCTTTCGCGACGGAAGTGCTGCGCGGTGCCATTCTCGCCGTGCCCAAGGGCCAGCTCGAGGCGGCGCGCGCCATCGGCATGTCGCGGGCGCTGGTCATACGCCGCATCCTGGTGCCGCAGGTCTGGCGCTTCGCCCTGCCCGGCCTCGGCAACCTGTGGCTCAATCTGGTCAAGGACACGTCCCTCGTC
>JAQVKV010000371.1 GCA_028694545.1 Zavarzinia sp.
CATGGCAAACTCCTTTCTTCGCGCCGCGTCGTCCCTTACGTCTTGGGGCGATCGGGCATCACGACCATGACCGGGAAAGATGAGACGCCATGAGTGAAGCCGGCGTGAATGAATTCCGTCACTTGGCGGGCTCTCTCAACCTTCTGCTGCGGCGAGGTGACTGGGCCAGGGCGCTGGATACGATCGATCGCATGATCGTGCTGCAGCCGGGCAGTGCCGCCCTGCATTACAATCGTGGCCTTGTGCTGAAGCGGCTCGGCCGGACCGGGGAAAGCGTGGATGCCTTCGGGGCGGCGCTCGAACGGGACCAGGGACACGCCCACGCCCGTTTCGAGCTTGCGGCCAGCCTTCTGGACGCGGGGCAGCTGGCGCCGGCGGCGGTGGAATTCGCGCGCTACCTGGACCTGGAGCCAGAAGACGCGGATGCGCATCTCAACCTCGGCGACGCCCTGCTCCGCCTCGGACGGCAGGACGAAGCCCTGCCGCATCTGCGCCTCGCGCATGACGCGGCGCCGACGCCCCGAGCGGAACAAAGCCTTGCGCTTGCCCTCCGCGACACGGGCGACCTCGATGGCTGTATCGCGTTGACGGCGTCTTGGCCGGCGGACGAACCGGCTGCCGCCGCCGCCCGCCTGAAGATCCTGACACAAGGGTCGAAAGGCCAGCTTCGGCTCGATCCCGCTCAGTTCCCGCCAGCGCGGAACCGCTTGCGATAGAAGCCCGGTTCGGCCTGCAGCCCTTCTTCCACCGCGAGATGGCGGGCCAGGGCCGCATCATCGAAGGCACCGGCCTCGATTTCCAATGCTTCCCGCTTCACCGGCCAGCCCTGCGCGACCGGGGTGCCGGCGGGCAGGACGCCCTCGAACCCGGGGTCGGTCCACAGGGCCGGGAAATGGACGAAGCCATCCCGGAAGCGGTCGCAGTCGACCAAGCCGCTCAGGGTGCGGAACGGCAGGTCAAGGCGGTTGGCCGGATGACCGAAGAGCATGGACCAACCTTCGGGCAGGTCGATGGTCCAGAAATTGGTGAATTTCAGGACGAACTGGCCCGGTGGCACCGCTGGCGCGCCCACCGCCTGCTCGGGGACATGAAGGCCGAGGGGGGAGCGGGTCAACCGGCTTTCGGGATGACGCGGCAGGTTCCAGTCCCAGGAAAAATCACCACCCCGCACTGTGACTTCGGCCGCCAACGGAAACAGGATGCCGCCCTGCATGGCGTCGACGAAGGGCGGGCATTGCTTGACCGTGCGCACATTCGCTCCGGCCAGAACCGCGCTCGCCGCCTCGGCCGGCATGCGCTTCAGCCAGTCCGGCAGGGCACCGGCGGCAAGGCGCGGCTTCGGCAGATAGTCCTCATACCCTGGCAGGCAGGAAAAGCGGATCTTCATCTCTTGCGTCTTGTCAGCCCTTGCGTCTGGTCAGCAGCGTATGCGTGACGGCGACGATAATCGTGATCGCGATGAAGATCACGCCGATCGCGTTGATCATGGGCGAAAGGCCGAAACGCATGCGCGAACCGATCTCGGTGACCAGGGTCCAGGAACTGCCGATCGCGAAGAAGGTCGTGTTGTAATTCTCGATCGACTGCAGGAAGGCTATCAGGCAGGCGGTCAGGATCGTCGGCATCAGGAAGGGCAGCGTGATGCGGCGGAACAGGAACAGGGGCGAGGCCCCGAGATCCAGCGCCGCTTCCTCGAGCGTACGATCCTGACGCTGCAACCGCGCCATCAGCATCAACATGCAATAGGACGCGATGAAGGAGGTCTGGGCCATGGCCGCGGTGAGCAAGCCGGCCTGGACCGAGAAGAAGTCGCGCCAGAAAATCATGGTGGTGACGCCGAGCACGACGCCGGGCATCAGCACCGGCGAGACCAGAACGGTATAGAGCAGCGTGTTGGCCTTCGACTGCATGCGCGTGAGGATCAGCGCGCCGGCGACGCCGAGCGGAATCGAGAGCACGATCACCCCGCCCGCGATGATCAGCGAATGCAGCAGGCCCTGGACGAAGCGGGTATCCGCCGGCAGTTCCGCGAACCACTTCAGGGTGAAGCCCTGCCAATCGGTGATCGAGGGCGTGGGGGATTCGTTGAAGGCGGCCGCCACCATGAACAGCAGTGGCAGGAACATATAGGCGAAGAAGACCAGCACATAGGCGTTCAGCACGGCATCGCCGAATGCCATGCGGCGGCGGCGGCCGGCGGCGGGGTGCAGCGGGATCGAGGGGGCGGTGGCGCTCATTTCGCGATATCCCTGATGCCGACCTTGAACAGGCGCATGGTGGCGAAGATGAAGATCACGCAGGCGACGAGCAGCGCCAGCGAATAGGCCGAACCCTGGTTCCACGAATCCGCCTCGAAGAAGCGGCGGTAGATGAGCTGGCTGAACCAGTCCGGATGCAGGCCCCGGCCGACAATCTCGGGCGCCGCGATGGACCCGGCCGAGAGCATGAAGGTCATGATGGCGCCGACGGCGATGCCGGGCTTCGCGTGTGGGATGACGACGCGGGTATGGATGCGCCAGCTCGAGGCGCCGAGGTCACGCGCGGCCTCGAGCTGGTTTTTGTCCAGCGTGTCGATCGTGTTGTAGATCGGGAACACCATGAACAGGACATAGGCATAGACCATGACGAGGAAGACCGCGCCGTTGGAGGCGACGAAGCGGATACCCTCGCCCGCCTCCATGTCGATCAGTCCGAGCGCGTCGAAGACCCCGTTCAGGATGCCGTTCTTTTCGAGGATCATGACCCAGGAAAAGATGCGCAGCAGTTCGTTGATGGCATAGGGAATGACGAGCAGCAGCAGCATGACGGTGAGCTTGCCCCGGCTTTCCGTCGTCGCGGCGACGAAGGCGACCGGATAGCACAGGATGAAACTGAGCACGGTCACGCAGAAGGCATAGAGCAGGGTCAGGAGGAAGATCCGGAAGTGGATCCCGCTCATGGTGGTGAAATTCTCGAAGGAATAGCGCTCCTGCATCCCCGCCTCGCCCGAGGATGTGTCTTCCTTCGCCTCCAGGTCGGCGATCGCCGTCTCGAGTTCGGCGACGCGGGCCGCGATCGCGGCGAGCCGCGCCGCCCGCTCCTCCAGGGACATCGCCGTGGCGCCACCCGCCGAAGGCAGGGACGGCAGACCGCCCGCCGACGGCGTTCCCATGGAAGGAACGCCCATCGAAGGAACCACCGGCGTTACGGCCGCGGCCGGCATATCCAGGGCGCGGATGTCGGCAGCCTCCTGATCGAGCTGGAACTTCTCCGTATAGGCGCGATCGATGTCGATCGCGACCATCGCCGTCGCCCCCGCGCGGTCCTCGTAGATGAAGGCGCGCTGTATGGTACGGAACGCGGGTGCCAGGATCATCAGCAGGATCCAGGCGGCGACAAGGGCGAAGAACAGCGCGGTCATGCCGCGCCCGTAGGTCTTGATCAGGGCGCTCATGGCGGTCAGACCTTGTCCTGAGCCACGGCCCCGGGACGCATCACCACCGTGTGCCGGTGATGGAAGCCCAGGGTGAAATCGTCATGCCCCGACAGGTCGGTTTCGCCCGTATTATGCATGTTCACATGCACCCGGTGCCCGCCAGCGCGCAGGTAAAGGTTGATCAGGGCCCCTTCCAGGTCGCGCCGTTCCAGCCGCGCCGCGATCGTGTTCAGCCCGCGCTCGGCGGCGCCGACGGCGTTGCCGTTCATCAGTTCGATCTGTTCCGGCCGCACCATGACCAGCGCCGCTTCGCCGAGCGCCAGATCGTTGCGGTTCACGCCGTGCAGCAGGCCGTGATCGGTCTCGACAGAGATCCCCTCGCCTGCCGTCGCGACCACCTTGCCCTGGAACACGTTCTGTTCCCCGACGAAGGTGGCGGCGAAGGCGGTCTCGGGCCGGTTGTAGATACCTTCGGCGCTGGAAACCTGTTCGATCCGCCCCTCGTTCATCACCGCGACCCGATCCGACATGGCCAGCGC
>JAQVKV010000372.1 GCA_028694545.1 Zavarzinia sp.
ATCGCGTTTTCGTCCCGTTGCGTGCGGCCCCTGCCATGAAAAAAGTCCTGACCGATCCCTTCCTGCTCGCCCTCGTCGGGGTCGTGGTGCTCGCCGTGCTGTGGCCCGAGCCTGGGCGGAGCGGCGGCTTCCTTCACCTGGAAGCGGTCTCGACCTATGGCGTCGCCGTCGTCTTCTTCCTCTATGGCCTGACGCTGGCGCCCGAGAAGATGAAGGCCGGACTGCTGCACTGGCGGCTTCACCTCGTCGTCGTTTTCGGCACCTTCGTACTCTTTCCCCTGATCACGCTGGCGACGCAGGCGATGGCCCAGCCGCTGCTGCCGGCGGCGGTCTGGACAGGCTTCTTCTATGTCGCCGCCCTGCCTTCGACCGTCTCGTCCTCGGTCGCCATGACCTCGCTCGCCAAGGGGAACGTGCCGGCGGCCCTGTTCAATGCCAGCCTGTCCAGCCTGATCGGTGTCTTCGCCACCCCCGCGCTCATGGCCTGGTACCTGAGCCGGACCGGCGGCCCCGCCCTGCCGATCGGCGACGTCATCCTGAAGATCGTCATGCTCGTCCTCGTGCCGACCGTGATCGGGCAGATCCTGCACCGGCCGCTGGCGCGGTGGTCGGCACGCCACGGGCGGGCGATCAAGATCCTGGACCGGGCCGTCATCCTGTCGATCGTCTATAATTCCTTCGCCAACTCGGTGGTTGGCGGCCTGTGGCGCGAACACGACCCCGCCTTGCTGGGCGAGATCGCGCTGCTCTCCGTCGTGTTGTTCTTCGTCGTCTACGGCATTCTGGCGGTGCCGTGCCGCCTGCTCGGCTTCGATCGCGCCGACCGGATCGCGGCGCTCTTCTGCGGCTCGAAGAAATCGCTCGCCAGCGGCGTGCCTCTGGCCGGGGTGATCTTTGGCGTAACGCCGGAACTCGGCCTGATCATCGCCCCCATCATGATCTACCACTTCCTGCAGCTCGTGATCGTCTCGATCATCGCCAATCATCACGGCCAGAAGGCTGCCTGACGGAACGCTTGAGCCCGGGCACCGGCTTGTCCACAATCGGCGCAACCGGTGTGAGGATCGAGCGTGGCCGATAAAACCTTTCCGCGCGGCGAACTGCTGGATCGCCTGCGCCTGATCCGGACGGACACGGTCGGCCCCGTCGCTTTCGAGCAATTGGTCGGTCTCTACGGCAGCGCCGGGACCGCGCTGGACGCCCTGCCCGGTCTCGCCCGAAAGGGCGGTGCACGCGCCCTGCGCATCCCGGCGCGGGCCGAGGCCGAGCGCGAAATGGCCGCCATCGAGCGGGCCGGTGCCCGCCTGCTGGCCAAGGGCATGGCGGAATACCCCCGCCCGCTCGCCGCGATCGAGGCGGCGCCGCCCCTGATCACGGTGAAGGGCCATCTTCACCTCGCGACACGCCCCACCGTCGCCATGGTCGGCGCGCGCAACGCCTCCGCCGCCGGCCAGCGCCTGGCCCGCGACATCGCTGGCGACCTCGGCCGGGCCGGCTTCACCATCGTCTCGGGACTGGCCCGGGGCATCGACGGTGTCGCCCATATGGCCGCACTTTCGACCGGCACCATCGCTGTCGTCGCCGGCGGCATCGACGTCGTCTATCCCCCGGAACACGCGGATTTGCAGGCGCGGATCGCCACGGAAGGCCTGCTGGTCGCCGAAATGCCGCCGGGAACCCAGCCCCAGGCGCGGCATTTCCCAAGGCGCAACCGGCTGATCTCCGGGCTGGCGCTCGGTGTCGTCGTTGTCGAGGCGGCGATGAAATCAGGCAGCCTGATCACCGCGCGTTTCGCCCTCGAACAGGGCCGGGAGGTAATGGCGGTGCCGGGCAGTCCGCTGGATCCGAGGGCAAGGGGCGCGAACGACTTGATTCGACAAGGCGCCCGCCTCGTCGAATCCGGGGACGAGGTCGCGGCCATGCTGCGCCCCATGATCGAAGCGCCGCTGGCCGAACCCGGCCGCGGCGACTGGACGCCGCCTCCCCTGCACCGCCCGGACGAGGCCGAGATCGATCGCAACAGGGCCCGGGTTGTCGAATTGCTGTCGCCGGTTCCGGTCGCGGTCGACGAGCTCATTCGGCAAGCCGAATTGACACCACCTGTCGTTTTCACCATTTTGCTCGAACTGGAACTGGCTGGCCGCATGCAGCGCCACGCCGGCGGGCGGGTCTCGCTGATCTGATTGTCGCTGATCTGACCGTACATGCTTTACGTCGGGAACCTGCCCGAAGAGACCGGGGCCTAATGAACGTCGTCATCGTCGAGTCGCCGGCGAAGGCCAAGACCATCAACAAGTATCTCGGGCCCGGCTATACCGTGCTTGCGAGCTTTGGTCATGTCCGCGACCTGCCCGCCAAGGACGGCTCCGTCCGCCCCTCCGAAGACTTCGCCATGGATTGGGAAGTCGACAACGACTCGAAAAAGCGCATCGCCGACATCGCCAAGGCGCTGAAGGGTGCCGATCGTCTCTATCTCGCCACCGACCCGGATCGCGAGGGCGAGGCGATCTCCTGGCATGTCCTGCAGATCCTGAACGACCGCAAGGCGCTGAAGGGTGTCGAGGTCGGCCGCATCACCTTCAACGAGATCACCAAGGCGGCGGTGACCAGCGCCATCAAGGCGCCGCGCCAACTCGACCAGGAATTGATCGACGCCTATCTGGCGCGCCGCGCGCTGGACTATCTCGTCGGTTTCACCCTGAGCCCGGTGCTGTGGCGCAAGCTGCCCGGCGCTCGGTCGGCCGGGCGCGTGCAGTCGGTCGCCTTGCGCCTGATCTGCGAACGCGAACTCGAGATCGAACGCTTCAAGTCGCAGGAATATTGGTCGGTGCTCGGCCATTTCGTCTCGGGCGACGGCACGGGCTTCGACGCCCGCCTGACCCACCTCGACGGCAAGAAGCTCGACAAGTTCGACATCAATTCGGCGGAGAAAGCCGAGGAAGCCAAGGCGGCGATCGAACGGCGCGAATTCCATGTCGATTCCGTCGAGTCGAAGCCCGGCACGCGCAACCCCTCGCCGCCCTTCACCACCTCGACCCTGCAGCAGGAAGCGGCACGCAAACTGGGCTTTTCCGCCCAGCGCACCATGCAGCTTGCCCAGCGCCTGTATGAAGGTATCGACGTCGACGGCGAGACGGTCGGCCTCATCACCTATATGCGAACCGACGGCGTCTCCATGGCGGCGGAGGCGATCCAGGGCGCGCGCAACCTGATCGGCGACCAGTTCGGCTCCGCCTATCTGCCGGACAGCCCCCGCCTTTACAAGGCCAAGGCGAAGAACGCGCAGGAAGCCCACGAGGCGATCCGCCCGACCGATTTCGCCCGTCATCCGGACCGCCTGCACCGGCTGGAGCCCGACCAGCGCCGGCTCTACGAGCTGATCTGGAAGCGGGCGCTTGCGTCGCAGATGAACTCGGCGCGGCTGGAACGCACCACGGTCGACGTCGCGTCCCGCGACCGCAACGTGATCCTGCGCGCCACCGGCTCCGTCGTCCTGTTCGATGGCTTCCTCGCCCTCTACCAGGAAGGCGTGGACGACCGCGCGAAGGACGACGAGGACGGCGGCCGCCTGCCGAAATTGATCAAGGACGAGGGCGTACGCCGGGGCCCGGTCACCATCGCCCAGCATTTCACCGAACCGCCGCCGCGCTATTCCGAAGCCAGCCTCGTCAAGAAGCTGGAGGAACTGGGCATCGGCCGGCCGTCGACCTATGCATCGATCCTGTCGACATTGCGCGACCGCGCCTATGTCACCATGGACAAGAACCGCTTCCTGCCCGAGGACAAGGGAAGGCTGGTTACCGCCTTCCTGGAAAGCTTCTTCTCCCGCTATGTCGAATACGGCTTCACGGCGGGGCTCGAGGAACTGCTGGACGACGTCTCGGCCGGCAAGATCGGCTGGAAGGAAGTACTGCGCGACTTCTGGCAGGATTTCGCGGCGGCGATCGAGGG
>JAQVKV010000373.1 GCA_028694545.1 Zavarzinia sp.
GCTCGCCCGTCATGGCGCCATGCGTCTCGTCCGGGACATGCCGGGGGCGCTGCGCCAGCCGGTCTATCTGCGGCACGACGAAGCAATGGGCCGGGCACTGCTTCGCCATCTCGACTATCACGCCGACCGGCTGGTGATCGACCAGCGTCTCCTGCCCGTCGCGTGGCGCGCCGGCGTGCTCGGCGGCCGGCACTACGACGTCGTCATGACGCGTTATCCGCTTGCGGCCCTGCACGCGGCACTGGATGCGCTGGCGACCGCGAACCCGGGCAGCCGGACCCTGGCCGATTTCCGCGCGCCGGCCGATCTCGTCGCGGACGAGGCGGCGGCGCTCGCGGGCGCCGAGCGGATCGTGACCCCGCACCATGGCATCGCGGACCTGTTCGGGCCGCGCGCGCATCGTCTCGACTGGGTGCTGCCCGCCCCGGTGTCGGCCAGGCGGGGCGATCGGGTCGCCTTTCTCGGCCCCGCCATCGGGCGGGCCGGGCTGGCGGTGGCGCGCGGTTTCGCGGCCCGCCTGCGCAAGCCCCTGATCGTCTTCGGGCCCGATCTCGAAGGTGACGGCGCCTGGGATGGCATCCCGGTGGAACGGCGGGCCTTCGGCCCAGGCTGGCTGGACGGTATCGGCGCGATCATCCATCCCGCCGCCATGACCCATCAGCCCCGCCGCCTGTTGCAGGCGATCGCCAACGGGGTGCGGGTGCATGCGACGGCGGGCGCCGGCCTTGCTCCCGGGCAATGGCGCCCGCTGGCGGATTTCGATCCTGTCACGGCCGGATGACGCGCGGCGCTTCTTGTTTCCCGCCACCGCCCCCATATGATCGGGAAGTGTGTGCGGTCGAAGGGGCGCGGTCATGGCGAAATACGATACGAGTTTCCTCGAACGGATGATCGACCAGGCGCTGGGCCGCATGGAAGCGGACGTCGTCATCCGGAATACCCGCTTCCTGAACGTCTTTACCGCCGAAATCGCCGAGGGCGACATCGCCATCTGTGGCGACCGCATCGTCGGCACCTACGAAGGCTATCGCGGCAAGCTGGAGATCGACGGCAAGGGCCTGACCTGCGTGCCGGGCTTCATCGATACCCATGTCCATGTCGAAAGCAGCCTGATCGCGCCCGGCGAATTCGACCGCTGCGTGCTGCCGCGCGGCACGACGACGGCGGTCTGCGATCCGCATGAAATCTGCAACGTCATGGGGACCAAAGGCCTCGACTATTTCCTCGATGCGGCGGCGGGGACGGTGATGGACCTGCGCGTGCAGCTCTCCTCCTGCGTGCCGGCGACCCATCTCGAGACGGCGGGGGCGGAACTGACCGCCGATGATCTGGTCCGCTACAAGGGCCACAAGCATTCGATCGGGCTGGCCGAATTCATGAACGTTCCCGGTGTCCTCTACAAGGATCCGGACGTGCTGGCGAAACTGGCTGCCTTCGACGGCTGCCATATCGATGGCCATTCGCCCATGCTGTCGGGCCGGGACCTGAACGCCTATCTCTCCTGCGGCATCCGCAACTGCCACGAGACGACTTCGCTGCCGGAAGCCCGCGAGAAGCTGCGCAAGGGCATGCAGGTGCTGATCCGCGAAGGCACGGTGTGCAAGGACGTGGATACACTCTCGCCCCTCATCACCGCCGATACGTCATCCTTCGTCGCCTTCTGCACCGATGATCGCAACCCACTCGACATTCACGAGGAAGGCCATCTCGACCACCTGATCCGGCGGGCCATCGCCGGCGGCGTGCCGGTGGCGCATGCCTATCGCGCCGCCTCGTGGTCGGCGGCGCAGGGCTTCGGCCTGCGCGACCGGGGTGTGATCGCGCCCGGGCGCCGGGCCGATATCGTGCTGCTGAACGACCTTGCCACCTGCGACGTCCAGGGGGTGATTTCCGCCGGCCGCGTGGTGACGCCGGATCTCTTCGCATCGCGCGTGCTGCCGTCGCCGATCGGTCTCGATTCGATGAAGCTTGACGCGGTCGAAGCCTCGGATTTCGTGGTGAAGGCGTCCTCGCCCACGGGGCCCGTGATCGGGATCGAGGCGGGTTCGGTCGTCACCAGCCATCTCACCATGACGCTGCCGTACAGGAACGGTATCCGCCTGCCGGATCCGGATAACGACGTGCTGAAGGTCTGCGTCGTCGCCCGTCACGGCAAGAACCGTAACATCGGGCGGGGCTTCGTGAAGGGCTTCGGCCTTGCGCGCGGGGCGCTGGCGTCCTCCGTCGGGCACGACAGTCATAATGTCTGTGTCGTCGGCCGCGACGACGGGGACATGGCGGTGGCGGTGAACCGGCTGCGCGAGATCGGCGGCGGTTTTGTCGCGGTCGTGGACGGCAAGGTGGCGGGGGAGTTGGCCCTGCCCATGGCCGGACTCATCTCGCTGAAGCCGTTCGAGGGGGTGCGGGCGGATCTCGTCGCGCTGCGCCAGGTGATCCGGGACCTGGGGTGCCCGCTGCCGGAACCCTTCCTGCAGCTTGCCTTCCTGCCGCTGCCGGTGATCCCCCATCTGAAGATCACCGACAAGGGCGTGGTCGACGTCGACCGGTTCGAGCTTATCGCGGCCTGACCACCCGCTCGCCCGCGACATAGGTGGCGGCGACCGAACGGTCGTCGCCCATGATCATCAGGACGAAGAGCTCCTGCTCCAGGTCGCCCGCCGCCGCCGTCATGCGATGCGCCATGGCGGGGGTGGCCCTGGCGTCCAGGACGACGACATCCGCTTCCGAGCCGATTTCCAGCGTGCCGATCAGGTGGGCGAGGCCCAGAACCTCGGCATTGCCCCGCGTCATCATGTGGAAGGCGTCCAGCGGGCGCAGGGTCTGGCGCCGCAATTGCAGCACCTTGTAGGCTTCGCCCGCCGTCTCCAGCATGGAGTACGACGTGCCGCCGCCGACATCGGTGGCAAGGCCGATCTTCACGCCGCCCTTCGCTAGCCGGTCCCGGTCGAACAGGCCGGAGCCGAGGAAAGTGTTGGACGTCGGGCAAAACACGGCGGCCGAACCGCTTTCCGCCAGCATGGCTACTTCGCTGTCGTCGAGATGGATCGAATGGCCGAAGAGGGCGCGGGGGCCCATCAGGCCGAAGTGGCGATAGACGTCGGCGTAATTCTTCGCCCAGGGGTAGAGTTCGCGCACGAAGGCGATTTCCCGGTCGTTCTCCGACAGGTGGGTTTGCAGAAAGACACCCTCATGCTCGTGCGTCAGCGCGGCGCAGGCTTCCAATTGCTCGTCGGTCGACGTGATGGCGAAACGAGGCGTCACCACATACATCTGGCGGCCCGCGCCGTGCCAGCGCCCGATCAGGCCCTTCGCCTCATCATAGGATGCCTTCGCCGTGTCGCGCAGGAAATCGGGGGCGTTCCGGTCCATCATGCTCTTGCCGGCGATCATGCGCGTGTTGCGCGCGGCACTTTCCGCGAAGAAGGCGTCTGTCGCGGACGCATGCACCGTGCCATAGACGAGGGCGGTGGTGGTGCCGTTCGCCAGCAACTCGTCGAGAAAGAAGCTGGCCATGGCGCGGGCAATGTCCGGGTCCGCCAGGCGCGATTCTTCCGGGAACGTATAGCGTTCCAGCCAGTCCATGAGCTGGGTACCGAAGGCGGCGATGACCCGGCTCTGGGGAAAATGAATGTGCAGGTCCAGGAAGCCGGGCAGGATCAGCTTGCCCGTGTGATCCTCGATCGGCGTGTCGCCCAGCGTGGGCAGGATCTCGTCCGCCGGGCCGCGTGCCGTGATGCGGCCGCCGTCCATGACGAGAATGCCGTCCTCGACGTAACGCAAGGCATCCCGGCCGGCGACGGCGGGATCGGCGGTGAGGTCGAGCAGGCGGCCACGCAGGACGCGGGGGGAGGTCATGGGTCTGTATCCGAAAGAACGAACCCCCTCACCCCAACCCCTCTCCCCGAGTGGGGCGAGGGGCTTTCTCCCTCGCCCCCCTACGGGG
>JAQVKV010000374.1 GCA_028694545.1 Zavarzinia sp.
TTACGCCGCCGTCCTCGCCTCGGCCAGCGACCCCGAGATCATCATCTTCGCCCGGGAATTTGCCGAGGAAGACGCGGGCCACGTCGCCGAACTGGAAAAATGGGTCGTGGCGCGGAAGGCGGGACAGGCGACCCCGGCCGAAAGCTGAAGGCGGGGTCAACGCATGTTGGAGGGGATGCGGACGATATCGCCGTCCATGGCGAATTCGCCCCAGCCCCGATGGTGGAACATGGGCGCGCGCGCCTGGGCCGGATCGTGCCACGCCTTTACCGCCTCCAGGATATACATGCCGTAATCCCGCACCATGCGGCGGTCCACCACCCGGCATTCGATGTTGGCGATACATTCGACCAGCAGGGGCGGCGCCACGATCTGGGCCTTGCGGTGGTGCAAGTGGAAGCGCTCGAACTTGTCGATGGTACGGCCGGAGCAATTGCCGATGCCGACGACCCGCTCCGCCATTGTGGCGGCGGGCACGGCGATCACGCATTCCCCGGTCTTCTCCAGTGCCTCATGGCTATAGCCGGCGGGCGAGACGATGCAGGCGATGCCCGGCGGCTCGAATTCCATCATCATGTGCCACGACATCGCCATGACATTGGCCCGCCCTTCATCGGCGGTGACAAGCAAGGTTACCGGCCCGGGTTCGAGCAGTTGGTAGACCTTGGAAAGGGGCAATGTTCTCACGGTCGCATCCTCGCCCGACCAGTCAACAGATCGCGTTCAGCCACGTCAAGAACAGGCGTGCCGCGCCGCCCTCGTTCCGTCCCGGGCGCCAGGCCAGCCAATAGGCTTCGGGCGCCGGCACGCTCAGGGCGAAGGGCCGGACAAGGCGCCCGGCGGTCAGATCGTCGGCGACGAAGGAGCGATGGCCGAGCGCCACGCCAAGCCCGGCCACCGCTGCCGACAATGCCTGGGCGGATGAATCAAAGCGCCGCAGCGAGACGGGAGCCATATCGCCGAGCCCGGCAGCCTCGAGCCAGACCGGCCAGTCCCGTGCCCGCACCGGCGCGTCGACGTCGAGACGCGGCACAAGAGCGAGGTCCGCCGGCTGGCGCAGCCCGGCGGCGACGGCGGGCGCCGCGACCGGAAACATTTCGTCGGCCATCAGCAGCCGGGCTTCGAGCCCTGGCCAGTCCGCCGCCTGCCCGCCAAGCAGGATGCCGAGGTCGGCCGTCCCTTCGCGCAACTTGTCGAGCGGGGCGCTCGCGGTCGACAGGCGCAAATCGACATCCGGATGACGCGCCTCGAAATCGCCGAGGCGGGGGATCAGCCAGCGCATGGCGAAAGTAGGCAGCACGGCGACGGTCAGGCTGGTGGACGCCGCCCCGTCGACCCGGGCGATCGCCGCCCCGATCAGGTCGAACGCCTCGCCCAGCCGGGGCAGCAGCAGGGCGCCCGCCGCCGTCGGCGTCAGGCGGCCGCGTTCGCGCCGGAACAGGGCGGTGCCGAGATCGGCTTCGAGGATGCGCAACTGCTGGCTCACCGCCGGCTGGCTGACGCCCAGCGCCCGCGCCGCCGGCCCCACGCCGCCGAGGCGGAACACTGCTTCGGCGGCGCGCAGGGCATTGAGGGGCGGCAGGCGACGGCGCATGGATAGAGTTTAGTTTTTCTTATGTCCTTGTCACAAGCATCGATTGGACATCGCTGCGGAAGAGCGGGAAAACCGATCATCCATCGGAGAGACCATCATGCCTGGCTTATGGGTGCCGCTGACCCTGGTCGCCGCCGTGCTGCAGACCCTGCGCACCGCCCAACAAAAGCGCCTGACCGGCATCATCGGCCAGAACGGCGCTCATTTCGCCCGCTATTTCTACGGGGCGCCACTGGCCGCCCTGCTGCTGGCCACATTGGCGACGACCGGGACCGACGTGCCGGCGCCAGACGCCAGCTTCGCCCTGTGGGGCATGCTGGGCGCGCTGGCGCAGATCATCGCCACCGGCTGCCTGATCCACGCCTATACGCTGCGCAATTTCACGGTCGCCACCACCTTCTCGAAGACCGAGACGATCCAGACCGCCCTGCTCTCCACCCTGGTCCTTGGCGAGGGGCTGGGCATCGGCGGCTGGTGCGCGGTGCTGACCGGCTTTGCCGGCGTCGTCCTGCTGGCGACCCGGGCGGGCGGCGGCTGGCGCGCCCTGTCCACGGCGTGGCGGGAGGCGGCTACCATCTATGGCATCGCCTCCGGCTTCTTCTTCGCGCTCTCCAGCATCGGCATCCGCTCGGCGGCGCTGTCCCTGCCGGCGGGGGACGCGCTGATCCGGGCCGTGACCACCCTGGCCGCGACCACGACCTTCCAGACCCTGGTCATGGGGACCTGGCTGGTCCTGTTCGACCGCAAGGCGCTGGCCGGTGCCCTGAAATCCGCGCGAAAGCCGGCCTCGACCGTCGGGATCATGGCCGTCTGCGGCTCCTTCCTGTGGTTCTACGCGATGACGCTGGAACCGGTCGCCCATGTCCGGGCGCTGGCCCAGATCGAGATCGCCTTCACCATCGCGATGACGGTCCTCGTCTTCCGCGAATATCCGAGCCGGCGCGACTATGCCGGCGTCGCCCTCGTCATCGTCAGCGTCGTGATACTGCTATTGGCTAGATGATTTCTGCGCCCAAGGGCGCTATGGTCCGCGCCGATTTCGCAGATTCTCACTCTCCGGGGGACCACAATGGACATCAGCAAGGTTGCGATCGGCAAGAATCCGCCCGATGACATCAACGTCGTCATCGAGATCCCGCAAGGCGGCGTGCCGGTCAAATACGAGCTGGACAAGGAATCGGGCGCGCTCTTCGTCGACCGTTTCCTCCACACCGCCATGTACTACCCGGGCAACTACGGCTTCATCCCGCACACCAAGTCGGGCGACGGCGACCCGGCGGACGTGATCGTGATCGGCCAGTCTCCGGTCGCCGCCGCCTCGATCATCCGCGCGCGCCCCATCGGCGCCCTGCTGATGGAAGACGAGGCCGGCGCGGACGAGAAGATCATCGCGGTGCCCGTGGACAAGCTGCACCCCTTCTACAAGGACGTGAAGTCCTACGAGGACCTGCCCTCCATCCTGTGCGAGCAGATCGCCCACTTCTTCCAGCACTACAAGGACCTGGAAAAGGGCAAGTGGGTCACCATCGTGAAGTGGGTCGGCCCCGAGGAATCGAAGCAGCTCATCCTCGAGGCGATCGAACGCGCGAAGTAAGCACCGCGAAATTTACCTTTTCGCGCATTTTCGCATGGAAACGGGCCCCGTAATCGGGGCCCGTCTTCTTTTCCGCATGATCCACCGCTATCTCCCCCGAATGCGATGTTGCATGACGAAGGCGCGCCCACTACCTCTCGCCGGAAGCCGGCTTTCGGGGGCCACCGGCGACCGTATCCGGCACCTTGCAGAAGTTCGAAAAAACGACGCTGAAAGACGTTAGACTTCGGACCGACGCGGCAAGGGCCGGCGAGCGTTTTCGGACCAGGCACAATTTCGGCCAGGCACAATTTCGGCAACGAAAGACCAGGGCAATGACCAAGGCACCGGGCATAGAGATCCCCCGCGGCATGGATCTCATGCAGAATCCCCGTCTCAACAAGGGCACGGCCTTCACAGAGGAGGAGCGCGAGGCCCTGGGCCTGATCGGTCTCCTGCCCGAGGGCGTCGACCCCGAGGAGAACCGGCTGAAGCGGGTCATGCTCCAGCTCGCCAAGAAGTCGACCGACCTTGCGCGCTACATCTTCCTGCAGTCGCTGCACGACAACGACCGCACCCTCTTCTACAAGACGATCATGTCGGACCCGGTCCGCTTCATGCCCATCGTCTACACGCCGACCGTCGGCGCCGCCTGCCAGACCTACGGCCACATCATGCGCCGGCCGAAGGGCATCTACCTCGGCATCAACCGCAAGGGCCGCATCGCCGAGATCCTGCGCCACTGGCCCGAACAGGACATCCGCTTCATCG
>JAQVKV010000375.1 GCA_028694545.1 Zavarzinia sp.
AGACCACGACCATTGTCGGGACTTCACGAGAGCGGCGCGTCTCACTATGCTCGCAACCGATCCACGAGGCTGATCGCCGCGTCCCCGTCGTGACGCCCTCGCCGAAACGCTCTCGTGTCGTCGCCCGTAACGTCCGCCGCCCTTCCCCTGACGTGACGTTCGCCCCGAGAATTGCTCATTCATGGAGTCGCTCCGTGCCCTCTCTCGACAGTTTGAAGACCCGCAAGAAACTGACCGTCGGCAAGACGTCCTACGACTACTTCAGCCTCAAGGCGGCCGAGAAGGAATTGGGCGATCTTTCGCTCCTCCCGGTCTCGCTCAAGGTCCTGCTCGAGAACCTGCTGCGCAACGAGAACGGCACCACCGTCACCGTGGACGACATCAAGGCCGTCGCCGAATGGCTGAAGGAAAAGAAGTCGACCCGCGAGATCGCCTTCCGTCCGGCCCGCGTGCTGATGCAGGACTTCACCGGCGTGCCCGCCGTGGTCGATCTGGCCGCCATGCGCGACGCCATGGCCGCCATGGGCGGTGACCCGAACATGATCAACCCACTGTCGCCGGTCGATCTCGTCATCGACCATTCGGTCATCGTCGACGAATTCGGCACCAAGGCCGCCTTCAAGGACAACGTGAAGTTCGAATACGAGCGCAACGCGGAGCGTTACGGCTTCCTGCGCTGGGGCCAGCAGGCCTTCGACAACTTCCGCGTCGTGCCCCCGGGCACCGGCATCTGCCACCAGGTGAACCTCGAATATCTGGCGCAGACTGTCTGGACCGCCAAGGAAGGCAAGGCCACGATCGCCTATCCCGACACGCTCGTCGGCACCGACAGCCACACCACCATGGTGAACGGCCTTGCGGTACTGGGCTGGGGCGTGGGCGGTATCGAGGCCGAGGCCGCCATGCTCGGCCAGCCGATCTCCATGCTCATCCCCGAAGTCGTCGGCTTCAAGCTGAAGGGCAAGCTGAAGGAAGGCACCACCGCGACCGACCTCGTGCTGACCGTCACCCAGATGCTGCGCAAGCACGGCGTGGTCGGCAAGTTCGTCGAATTCTACGGCCCGGGCCTTGACCAGCTCTCGCTGGCCGACCGCGCGACGATCGCCAACATGGCACCGGAATATGGCGCCACCTGCGGCTTCTTCCCGATCGACCAGGAGACCATCAACTTCCTGAAGTCGACCGGCCGCAAGCCCGGCCGCGTCGCCTTGGTCGAGGAATATGCCAAGGCCAACGGCCTGTGGCGCACCGCCCGCTCGAAGGATCCGGTGTTCTCCTCCACCCTCGAACTCGACATCTCGTCGGTCGAACCCTCGCTGGCCGGCCCGCGCCGTCCGCAGGACCGCGTGCCGCTGTCGGGCATCGCCGAGAACTTCATGTCCGAACTCGTGAAGCCGAAGCCCGGCTTCGACAAGGCGGGCAAGGAAAGCCAGCCGGTGAAGGTGAAGAGCGGGAAGTACGAGGTCGACCACGGCCACGTCACCATCGCCGCCATCACGTCCTGCACCAATACCTCGAACCCCAGCGTGATGCTGGGTGCGGGCCTGCTCGCCGCCAAGGCGGTGGAGGCCGGACTCAAGGTGAAGCCCTGGGTGAAGACCTCGCTGGCGCCGGGTTCCAAGGTCGTGACCGACTATCTGGCCAAGGCCGGCGTCGACAAGGCGCTGAACAAGCTCGGCTTCAACCTGGTCGGCTACGGCTGCACCACCTGCATCGGCAACTCGGGCCCGCTGCCCGAGGAAGTCGCCGAGGCCGTGACCAAGGGTGACCTCGTCGCCGGTGCCGTCATCTCCGGCAACCGCAACTTCGAGGGCCGCGTCAATCCGCTCGTGAAGGCGAACTACCTCGCCTCGCCGATGCTGGTCGTCGCCTACGCCATCGCGGGCTCGCTGAAGATCGACCTGACCAAGGATCCGATCGGCATGGGCAAGGGCGGCAAGCCGGTGTACCTGAAGGACATCTGGCCCTCGAACCAGGAAATCACCGACACCGTCCGCAAGTGCGTGACCGCGGCCCAGTTCCGCGCCCAGTACAAGGACGTCTTCGGTGGCGACACCAACTGGAAGAAGGTGAAGACCACGGAATCCCAGACCTATGCCTGGGACAACAAGTCGACCTACATCCAGAACCCGCCTTACTTCGACAAGATGCCGGCCACCCCGAAGGCGGTCTCGGAAGTCGTGGGCGCGCGCATCCTGGCGATGTTCGCGGACTCGATCACGACCGACCACATCTCGCCCGCCGGCAACATCAAGAAGGACAGCCCGGCCGGCAAGTATCTGGTGAAGAACAAGGTCGACGTCGCCGACTTCAACCAGTACGGCGCCCGTCGCGGCAACCACGAAGTCATGATGCGCGGCACCTTCGCCAACATCCGCATCAAGAACGAACTGGTGCCCGGCACCGAGGGCGGCGTGACGAAGTTCTTCGGCAAGCCCGGCGAGACCATCGCCGAGCCGAAGACCGAGTCCATCTACGACGCCTCGATGAAGTATCAGAAGGCCGGCGTGCCCCTGATCGTCGTCGCCGGCAAGGAATATGGCACCGGCTCGTCGCGCGACTGGGCGGCGAAGGGCACCAACCTGCTGGGCGTCAAGGCGGTCATCGCCGAGAGCTTCGAGCGCATCCACCGCTCGAACCTGGTCGGCATGGGCGTGCTGCCGCTGATGTTCAAGGACGGTGCCGACCGCAAGTCGATCGGCTTCGAGGGTACGGACACCATCGATCTGGTCGGTTTCGCCGACAAGCTGACGCCCCGCATGGACGTCACCTGCCGTATCACCAAGGCCGACGGCACCGTGAAGGAAATCCCCCTTCTGCTGCGCATCGACACGGTGGACGAGGTCGAATACTTCAAGAACGGCGGCATCCTGCAGTACGTGCTGCGCGGCCTGCTCGCCGCCTGACCGCACAGGCATCGCCAACGAAAGGCCGGGGTGGCGACACCCCGGCCTTTTCTTTGGGTGCACTCTCGTTCGTCCCAGAGATCCTTCCAGCGAACATCAGCGCCGCCGTTAACGGCTTGTTCAGCAGAAACCGGGAAATTCTTGCCTAGGGGCTGACGGCTCCTGGCCGGATCGCGGGTGCCTGCGCCCCCAAAACCGGCACCTAAGCGAATAGCGCCGGGGGCGACATGAACGAGTTGATGACGCGACTGAGAGCTTTGGGGGTACGACGCGTTCTGGTGCTGGCGGCCGTCGCCGCCGCCGTCGTCGCCTTCCTGGCCTTCGCCATGAACCGGGTGATGCAGCCGACCTATGCGCTGCTCTACGGGGATCTCGATCTCGCCGATTCGGGCCGCATCGTCGAGAAGCTGGACGGCATGAACGTGCCCTATCAGCTCTCGTCCGACGGCAGCCGCATCATGGTGCCCGAGGATCAGGTGGCGCGTCTGCGCATGGCCATGGCGGAAGAAGGCATGCCCGCGGGCGGCTCCATGGGCTACGAAATCTTCGACCGGTCCGATTCGATCGGCACCACCAGCTTCGTCCAGAACATCAATCACCTGCGCGCCCTCGAAGGCGAGATCGCCCGTTCCATCGCCTCGATCGACCGTATCGCCTCCGCTCGGGTCCATCTGGTGCTGCCCCAGCGCCAACTCTTCGCCCGCGAGACCGAGGCGCCCTCCGCCTCCATCGTGCTGAAGCTGAAGGCGGGCAGCCTCGACAGCGCGCAGGTCCGGGCCATCCAGCAACTGACCGCCGCCGCCGTCCCCGGCCTGAAGGCCGAACGCGTCTCGATCGTCGACGATCGCGGCACCCTGCTCGCCGCCGGCGATGGCGATCTGCGCGCCACCGATCCGGCGGAAGCGGTCGCCGGCAAGACGCGGGAATACGAGACGCGCATGCGCCGCTCCCTCGAACAGCTCATCGGATCTTCCGTCGGCTTCGACAAGGTCCGCGCCGAAGTGACGGCCGAACTCGACTACG
>JAQVKV010000376.1 GCA_028694545.1 Zavarzinia sp.
ATAGACGATGTCGACCGTATGCGTTTCCCGGTTACGCTTCAGCACCGGCCGGATGTCGACGAAAGCATAGCCGAGATTACCCGCCGCGTCGGTCAGGGCGTCGATCGTCTTCTCGATCAGTTCGGCGTTATAGGTCTCGCCCTCTACGGTCAGCAGCTTGTCCTGCAGTTCCTCGGGCACGAGATCGCGGATGCGGCTGTCCACCTCCATTGTGCCGAAGTCGTAGACCTCGCCCTCGTCGACTGTGAAGGTGATGAAGAAAGCGTCCCGTTCCGGCGTCAGGTCGGCGACCGACGACAGCACACGGAAATCGGCATAACCATTGGTCAGGTAGAACTTGCGCAGCAGTTCCCGGTCATAGGTCATGCGGTCCGGGTCGTAATTGTCCTCGGACGAGAAGAAGCGGTACCAGCGGCTCTCGCGCGTGGCGATTTCCTCGCGCAGGTCGCCGTCGGAATAGGCCTTGTTGCCGATGAAGCTGATGCGCTCCACACCGGTGCTCGGGCCTTCCTTGATCTCGAAGATCAGGTCCACGCGATTCTGTGGCAGCTGCACGATCTTCGGCTCGATCGTGGCGGCGAAGCGCCCAGCGCGCCGATAGAGCTCCAGCATGCGCTGGACGTCCGACTGCACCTTGGATCGCGTGAAGATCACGCGCGGCTTCACCTGCAGTTCCTTGGTCAGCTGGTCCTCGGAGAGCTTGCGGTTCCCCTCGAGCACCACCCGATTGATGATCGGGTTCTCGACCACGGTCACGACGAGATCGTTGCCTTCGGCGCGGATCTGCACGTCGCCGAACAGGCCGGTGGCATAGAGAGCCTTCAGCGACAGGTCGACCTTGATGGGATCGAAGCGGTCGCCCGCCCGGATCTGCATGTAGGAGATGACCGTCTCCGACTCGACGCGCTGATTACCTTCGACCCGGATGCCCGAGACGATAGGCGCCACCGCTTCGGTACCAGACCCCGGCACCTGCGCGAAGGCGACAGGAGTGACGACGAGACCCACAGCCAGCGAAGCCGGCCCGACCAGCCGACGCGCAACGCGCACCATTGAGGACACCCCAGAACTCCCTCTGCCGCCGCCGTTCAGGTGAAAAGCCGGCTGATGAAATCGAAGACCCGAAGTTGAACGAGATCGTTCCAGGTCGCGAACACCATCAACGTCAGCACCATGGCGAGACCCACCCGGAAACCGAATTCCTGAATCCGTTCCCCGAGCGGTCGACCGCGCACGGCCTCAAACGCATAGAACAACAAGTGTCCGCCGTCCAGCATCGGGACCGGCAAAAGGTTGAACAAGGCGAGGTTTACCGAAAGCGCCGCGATCAACCAGATGAAATTCTCGATTCCGGTCTCCGCGATGCGGCCGGACATGTCCGCGATTCGCAGCGGCCCCCCCAGATCCTCGGTGCCCCGGCTGCCCTGGATCATCTGCCCGATGGCTGTTGCCGTCACGTTGATGGTCGAGCCGACTTCGCCGATCGCCGCCCAGACCGACTCGAGAATACCCAGTTGATGGTACTCGCGCCCGCTCGAGCCGACGCCCAGCATGCCGATCTTCTGCTTGCGCCCGGCCCCGTCGTCGACTTCGACAAGACGCGGCGTCACGGTCAGTTCCACGGTCTGGCCGCGGCGATCCAGCACGATGTCGACCGGAGTGCCGGGATTGAGCCGCATCAGCCGGATCATGTCCTCGAAGCTCTCGATTTTCGAGCCGTCAATACTGAGGAAACGGTCGCCCGGCTGGATGCCCGCAGCCTCGGCGGCGCTATCCGGTGTGATGCGATCGGCGACAGGCGCCGTGAATGGCTGGCCATAGGCATAGACGAAGCCGAAGAAGACGACGATCGCCAGCAGGAAATTCGCGATCGGCCCGGCGGCGGCGATAGCGGCGCGCTTGCCCACGCTTTGGCCCGCGTAGCTGACCTTGCGCTCGGCCTCCGTCATGGCGATCGTGCCGTCGGGCAAGGCCGAGGTCGCGTCGGCGTCACCGAAGAAGCGGACATAGCCGCCGAGCGGCAGCATGGAAATGCGCCAGCGCGTGCCCTTGCGGTCGGTCCAGCCGAAGATTTCGCGACCGAAACCGATCGAGAAGACCTCGACCCTCACGCCGCAGCGGCGCGCGACCCAGAAATGGCCGTATTCATGCACCGATACCAGCGCTGAAATCGCGACGACGAAGAAGAAGATCGTATGCAGCGAGGAGCCGACACCGCTCAGAATTTCGCCCACGAGGGACCGCCTTTCCCGACACGCCGAAGGACGTGCCACGTTTCAACCCGTTATTGTCGCCAGCCGGATGATCGCCGGCCAACCGCGACCTCCGCCTCGTGCCGGGCGGCGCCATCCGCCGCCACGACCTCGTCGAGGCAGGACGTACCGAAACGACCAGCACACGCTTCCAGAACCTGATCGACGACGGCGGCGATATCGAGAAAGCCGATGCGTTCGGCCAGGAAAGCCGCGACCGCGACTTCGTTCGCCGCATTCAGGATAGTAGGCGCCGCCCCCCCCGATTTCAAGGCGTGGCGGGCCAGCGCCAGAGCCGGAAATCGTTGGGGATCAGGCGGTTCGAAGGTGAGCCGGGCAATCGCCGCGAGGTCGAGGCGCGCGACCGGCGTCGCCATCCGGTCGGGCCAGGCCAGCGCATGGGCGATCGGCACACGCATGTCCGGCGCCCCCAGCTGGGCGAGCACGGAACCATCGACATATTCGACCAGGCTGTGAATCACCGATTGCGGATGGACGAGGATGTCGATCCGTTCCTCGGGCATGGCGAAAAGATGATGGGCTTCGATGAGTTCGAGACCCTTGTTCATCATGGTCGCCGAATCGACCGAGATCTTCGCCCCCATCGACCAGTTGGGGTGGCAGACGGCTTCCGCCGGTGTCGCCCGCGCCATGGCCTCCTGATTGGCCGAGCGGAAGGGCCCACCAGACGCGGTCAGAATCAGGCGTCTGACGCGCGCACGCCGCGCCTCGTCGAAGACCTGGAAGATGGCGTTGTGTTCCGAATCGACCGGCAGCAGGGTGGCGCCATGCGCGGCGACCGCCGCCGTCACGATGTCACCGGCGCAGACCAGCGCCTCCTTGTTGGCCAGCGCCACGACCGCGCCCCGGCGCACGGCGGCAAGCGTGGGCGCCAGCCCCGCCGCGCCGACGATCGCCGCCATGACGAGATCACTCGGCCGGGCCGCCGCTTCCTCGACCGCCGCGATGCCGGCGCCAACCTCGATGCCAAGGCCGTCGAGGGCGTCGCGCAGGACGGGCAAGGCCGCCTCGTCCGCGCTGGCGACGAAGTCCGGACGGAAGTGTCGGGCCTGCTCGATCAGAAGATCCAGTCGACGGTGGGCGACCAGACCCGCCACCCGGAACCGGTCCGGGTTGCGCCCGACGAGATCGAGGGTGGAGGTACCGACCGACCCGGTCGAGCCGAGCACGGTGACACTGCGCACCGTCATCACAGGACTCCCATCATGACCGCGACGGCGGCCACCGGGGCCGCGAACAGGAGCCCGTCCAGCCGGTCGAGGAAACCGCCATGTCCCGGGATCAGCCGGCTCGAATCCTTCACGCCGAAATGCCTCTTCATCGCACTTTCACAGAGATCACCGACCTGGCTCCACGCCCCCGTGAAACCGGAAATCAGGCCAAGGACCAGCGGCTGCGGCAGCTCGACCGCGCAGGCCACCAGCGCCCCCGTCACCATCGCGGTGACCACGCCGCCGATCAGCCCGGCCCAGGTCTTCTTTGGGCTGATCCGCGGCGCCAGCTTGGGCCCGCCGATGGTCCGGCCGGCGGCGTAGGCGCCGGTATCCGTGGCCCAGATGGTCGCCAGCAGCCAGTAGACCAGACCGGTGCCTTCCGCCGCGTCGAAACGCAGCCAGATCATGGCGAGACAGGGCAGCGCGACATAGGGAATCGCCA
>JAQVKV010000377.1 GCA_028694545.1 Zavarzinia sp.
AGGAACGCATGGTATCCTATGCCCTCGACCAGAAGATCCGTATCGACCACGCCGAGGACAATACCTCGACCCTGAAGACCGGCGGCATCTCGCGCGGGGTCTTCCGCTATGGCCGGGTCGAGCAGCGCATCTTCACCTACAAGATCGCCGCCCCCGCGCGGGAAGGCCGGCGGATGATCCTCGAATTGCCGAAGATCGCCGGCTTTGAACTGATCGAGCCGAAGTCAGGCGTCGAGGAGACGGATCTGTACTGGCGCGTGCCGGTGAAGCTGGCCGCCGGGAAGACGGTCGAGGTCAAGGTGGTGGCCCAGCGCCTGGCTGAAAGCTCGGTCTCGGTCTCCAACCTCAGCGACAGCCAGCTTGCCTACTACAGCAGCGCCCAAGCGGTGGACGCCAAGGCCCGCGCCGCCTTCACCAAACTCGCCGCGCTGAAGCGGACGCTGGTGGAAGCCGAGCGCAAGGTAGACGACCTGAACAATCGCCTGTCCGCTCTCGTCAACGAACAGGAACGCCTGCGCAGCAACCTCAACACGGTGCCACGCGACAGCGATCTCTATCGCCGCTACCTGAAGAAGCTCGACGATCAGGAAACCGCGATCGAGGGCCTTCAGGCCGAAATCGCTGAAGGTCGCGACGCGGCGAATGCCGCCCGCGAGGCGGCCGAGGATTTCATCGCCGGCCTCTGACAGGCGGAATGCACCCACGGGGTGGGGCCGGATGTCGCGTCCGGTTCCATCCCCGGTTGCCCGCGACGCGGCGGCGATGGATCATGCCGCCATGGTTCGTTTCGGCCGCGCGCCCGCCCTTCTTCTCGTCGTCATCCTCGCCCTTGCCACCGCCTGGGCGACGGCCGCCGGCCTGCGCGCCGCCCGCGACCTCTGGCACGAGCCGGACTGGCCGGCCGCCACCGCCGAAGTGATCGGGGTGGTGCCGGCATCCGCCGATGGCTTTCATCTGCGCGTACGCTTCGCGGCACAGGGCGGCGCGCCGGTGATGGCCGAGACCGTTGACCTCATCGGCGAAAGCCAGCTTGCGCTGCTGCGTGACAGCGCCACGGCCGCGCGGACACCGACCGCCCTCGTCTACTATCGGCCGGACCGGCCGGCCGATGTCCGCCTGACCCGGCAGAGCGGGGGAGCGCGTTATCTGGCCGCGGTCTACGGACTGCTGGCGCTGGCCGCCGGCGGGGTCTCGCTGGCGGCCTTTCGCCGGGCGGCGGGGCTTATGCTCCGCCCCGCAGAATCCCGACCATGAGGAAATACTGGGCCATGTAATAGGTGGCCCAGATCAGCTGGTGCACACCCGCGAAGGGCTTCTGGAAGCGCGAGATCGCGATCATCGCGTCCGAGACCATGAACAGGATCGCGCCGAGCGGGATCCAGGGGCCGGTGCCCGGCGCCATCAGGGCGCCGGCGACCATGGCGACGATGACCGCCATATAGATGGCGACGGGGCCCGTCATCTCGGCGAGACTAGGCTTCAGGCGCATGAACAGCCCGCCCGCCAGCACCACCACCATGACGGTGGCGATCAGCCGCGCCTCGTCGACCCTGGCGCCGAAGTTGATCACCACGAAGCCGAAAATGGCGATGTAGAACAGATGGGCGAGCAGGAAACTGCCCAGGCCAAAGACGAACCAGCGCTTCTCGTCCTTCAGCGCAAGGAAGATGTCGCCCAGCGTCGAGAGCACCAGCGCCAGCACGAGAAAGACGCCGAGCAGCGGCACGCCGGGAATCGACACGGCGGTGAGCAGGGCAAGGGCTCCGACCGGCACTGCCTTCAGCCAGGGCATCGCCGGGTACCACGCGCCCCCCGTCCGCCCGAGATAGATGACCGAGGTCACCAGCGAGACGACGAACAGGACATAGCGCAGCGTGTCGAGGCCGTCGCCCCGGGGGCCGAGCAAGGGTACGGTCAGCATGATGTCCTCATTTCTCGAAAGCGTCGGCCTTCGCCCGTTTCGCCAGCGGGTGGCGCTCGGCGATGGCGCGGATCAGGGGGCCGGGCAGGTATTTGAGCAGGAAGGCGCTGGCCCGGTTCACGCGGCCGTTGACCAGCACGGGCCCGCGCCCGGCCAGCACGGCCGCGACCGCTTCCTCGGCGACGACGTCGGCTTGCTGCCATTGCCAGTCGGGGATGGTATTGGTCGCCTGGGTCATGCCGGCGGCGTCGTGGAATTCGGTCCGGGTGAAGCCCGGGCAGGTGGCGAGCACATGGACACCACGCCCGGCCACTTCAGCCGCCAGGAATTCCGAGAACCGCAGGTCGAAGGCCTTCACGGCGGCATAGAGGGTGGAGCCCGGCACCGGCGGCGCGAAGGCGGCGAGCGAGGCGACATTGACGATCCAGCCGCGTTTCCGCGCCAGCATGGCCGGCAGCAGGCGGTGAGTCAGCTCGGCGACCGCCGTCACCATCACCTGGATCAGGTCGCGCTGGTCTTCCCAGGCGGTACGCTCGAAAATCTCGGGGATGCCATAGCCGGCATTGTTCACCAGCATGTCGACGGAAAGCCCATGGGCCTCGATCGCGGCGACGAGACGCGCGGGGGCGGCGGGATCGGCCAGGTCCTCGGGCAGGACGGTCACGTGAATGCCGAAGGCCGAGGTCATCTCGCGGGCGAGGACCTCCAGCCGGTCGGCCCGGCGCGCGGTCAGCACCAGATCGAAGCCGCGCGCGGCGAGATCCATGGCGAAGGCGACGCCAAGCCCGCTGGAAGCGCCGGTCACCAGCGCCGTGAAGCCCTTGCCCTCGCCTGCCGCCATGGCCCCTCGCGCAAGAACCGGGGGCGGTCGGAGCCGCCCCCGGGGATCGATCAGACGATCTCGAACAGGCCGGCGGCACCCATGCCACCGCCGATGCACATGGTGACGACGCCGTATTTGGCGCCGCGACGCTTGCCTTCGATCAGCAGGTGGCCGGTCATGCGGGCCCCCGACATGCCGTAGGGGTGGCCGATCGAGATGGCGCCGCCCGAGACGTTCAGCTTCTCCATCGGGATGCCGAGACGATCGCGGCAGTAGACGACCTGCACGGCGAAGGCTTCGTTCAGCTCCCACAGGTCGATGTCGTCGACCTTCAGGCCATGACGGGCGAGGAGCTTCGGCACGGCGAAGACGGGACCGATGCCCATCTCGTCCGGCTCGCAACCCGCGACGGCGAAGCCACGGAAGATGCCGAGGGGCTTCAGGCCGCGCTTCTCGGCCTCCTTGGCTTCCATCAGGACGGCGGCGGAAGCGCCATCGGAAAGCTGGCTGGCGTTACCGGCGGTGACGACGCCGCCCTTCACGGGCTGCAGCGCCTTCAGGGCCTCGAGCGTGGTCGAGGGACGGTTGCCCTCGTCCTTGTTCAGTTCGGTCTCGACGTCGGAGACCTGACCGGTCGCCTTGTCCATCACCTTCATGACGGTCTTCAGCGGCACGATCTCGTCGTCGAAGGCGCCGGCGGCCTGGGCGGCGGCGGTGCGCTGCTGGGAAGAGAGCGAATATTCGTCCTGCACGTCGCGCGAGACGTTGTAGCGTTCGCCCACCAGGTCGGCGGTGTCGAGCATCGGCATCCAGAGCGACGGCTTGTGCTCCATCAGCCAGTCTTCGGTGAAGTGGTTGACGTTCAGGTTGTTCTGGACGAGCGAGATGCTCTCCAGGCCACCGCCGACCATGATGTCGGCGTTGCCGGCCATGATCTGCTGGGCGGCGAGCGCGATCGCGTTCAGGCCCGAGGAGCAGAAGCGGTTCAGCGTGGCACCCGCGACGGTGACGGGCAGGCCGGCGCGAATCGCCGCGTTGCGGGCGACGTTGTGACCGGCGGCGCCTTCCGGCAGGCCGACGCCCATGTAGACGTCGTCGATTTCGCCGCCTTCGAGGCCGGCGCGCGCGACGGCGTGCTGGATCACATGGCCACCCAG
>JAQVKV010000378.1 GCA_028694545.1 Zavarzinia sp.
CCGAAGGGATGGCGCTTGGCCTGACGGTGGCGAAGCGTCTGCTTGGCCTCGTCTTCTTCGTGCCGGTCAGTCTGCTCGGCTTCGCGCTCGGGCTTGTCGGCATGGCTCGGGCGAAGACGGAAGGCGTCCTGCCCGAAATGCCCGCCGCCCCGAACCTGAAGCGCCCGGCGGTCGGCCTTGGCCGCTTCCTCGCGTCTTTCGTGAAGGGCGACAATCTCGCCTATACGGTTGCCAACGTGCTGGCGCTCATCGTCATCGGCTGTATCGCGATCGGCATGGAAGTCGCGCTCTTCGTGGCGCTGGGCGCCGTGCCCGTGATGCTGCTGATCCTGATGTTCGTCTCGATCGACAGCAGCGCGGAACCTGAAGACGACGCGGCCTGAAACCGCACGCCACGAGCGAACGCCCGGGACCTGCCCGGGCGTCCATAACAATGAGGAATTGCGGCCGCGCGACGGCCTGCCCGTCCCGCCCCCCTGCCCGGGGACCGGATTCAGCGTCCCCCCTTGAGCATTCCCTCAAGCTGAACCGCCGCCGTGGTCCGGTTCTCCACCATCAGCTTGGACAGGATGCTGGCGACATGGTGTTTCACCGTCGCCGCACTGATGCCGAGGATGGTCGCGATCTCGCCATTGGTCTTGCCCTCGACCAGCCAACGCGCCACTTCCTCCTCGCGCCGGGAGAGCGGCGCATGACCGCCCCCCTCGAATTGCAGCATCAGGTGATACTGTCCACTGCTGCGATCACTCAGATCATGCAGCACGACGCGCGTACCTGAAGGCAAGGTCTGGCGGAAAGGCTTCGCCGCAAGCCCGACACCCGGACGGCGCCGGTCGTCGCGCAGCCAGGCCAGCCAATCCGCCGGGATCTGCTGGCCGTGACGAAGACCGGCACGGCGCAGCGCCTGCAAGGCCGCCTCGCCGATCACCACGATCCGCCCCGCCTCGTCGCAGATCAGGTGGTGGGCACCGACCGGCGTGTGCGCGGGGTCCACCATCAGCAGCGGATGATCGGGTTCGGCGGCCATGGCGAGCTGGAAACGCTGCTTCAGATGGGGCTGCAGCAGGGCCAGCATTATCCGTTCCGCGTCGCTGTGCTGGCGCCGTCCACCACGGCTGGTGCTGATCGTGAAGAACAGATCGCTGGTGCTGTGGAAGTTGACGCTGAGGTCCCATTTGAGGTCCAGCGGCTGGCACAGGAACTCCCAGAGCGCTGTCTGCGCCAGGCGGTCCCGGCTCATGAAATCATGATAGGAAACCGGGCCTCGGTCGGCCTTCAGGTAGAAGGCGCCGTCCTTGAAGCCCGGCATTTCCAGCAGATCCTCGCGATTTTCAGCGAGGGCGACCAAGGCCTCGTGCACCGGCTGGTCGAGAAAGGCATCCACCGCGCCGACGCCCGGCCTGGTCAGGCTGATATGGGTGAGCTCGCCTGGCAGGACCGTACGCAGCGCCTGGAGGAAGCGGTCCGGCAACGCGCTCATGTCGTAAGGCGCGTAAAGCGACAGGATCGCCTGATTCAAGGTTGCCATCTGGCTACCGGTAAGCTGCATGCACCCCCCGTCTCCCCCGGTGCATCGCCGATGCACCATTACCCCAAGTTGAGAATAGGCCAACCGGCCTATTCCGAAAACCGTTCACGGCGCCAAAATCACCATATCGGGAGCGGCGATTCAGAATGTCTCTCCCAGTCGAACGACCCCGGAGAGGGCGTTTGTGCAAGGCAGGGTGACGCGACGGGTGGGAAGCGGGTCCGGGGGGAGCCGTGCTTTCAGCGGCCCCGCGCCGGCGGCCATTGATCAGAAATTCGGGGGGTATGATGCGTAATTCCAAAAAGGCCGCGGCCTTTGCGATGTTCGGGCTCGCCGCCGCGCTGGCGGTTTCGGCGATTGGCGACGTCTGGGCGCAGAGCGGCATTCGCCCCCTCGACGCGGGTTCGACGCGGCTTACGCCAGCAGCGGGCGGCGGCACCATCATCGAAGGCCTGGGTCCCGTCTTCCGGGTGCCGGTCTCGGTTTCCGCCCTCGATCCCGCCCTGCGCAGCATCGTCGTCCGCTGCGAGGCGATCGCCGCCGATACGACTTTCGCGGGCTATGGCCGCCTTGCGCTGAACGCCGGCGGCGCCACGGGCTTCATCACCATCCAGACCCACCGGACCCAGGGCGACGGCGCGGCGAACGGCGGCACCTATTCCTGCATCCTGATGGCGTCGACCGATGCCACCGGTGACATTCCGGCATCGACCGAGATGGTGCCCAATTCGGCCCCGCTCCTGCCCAGCGATTACACGCCACCGGCGGCTGGCTCTTCCTGCGATGGCAGCCTCAGTCCCTATTGCGGCATCAGCGACTTCCTCTCCGGCGCCGGAACGACCCGGATCGGCGTTGCCGGGGGTACCCCGGACGCGAAATACAAGGTCGATCCGACCGGCTATTCCGGTCTGGTCCAGGGCACGTTCTGACGCCCGGCCCCGACGATGACGCGATTCTGGACATCCACGCCTCTTGGCCGGTGTGGCGTGGCGGCCTGCGCCCTGTTGCTGGCCCTGCCCCCCGGCGCCATCGCGGCGGAAATGACGACCGCGCCCCTGACGGCGCGAGGCACGGCCACGGGGACCACCGCCCAGCCCGTTACGACCCCGATCCTGAGCGCCCGGGGCATGCCTGCCACGGCAACACCGGACGATGCGCCCGAACCCGAGGCCCCACCTGCACGCGAGCCGGCCGAGATCGCCTTCACGCCCGTCAGCGTGGGTGACAGGCCTGCGCCGGACATCCCCGCGTCGGCCGCGCCCGCTTCGATCGTCACCCCCGTGCTTTCGGCACGGGGCCTGGCAGGCGGCGGCACGGCCGCGCCGATCACGACCGGCGCCCTGAGCGCGCGGGGCCTGAACGGCGCCCTGTCGCCGCCGGCCGTCGACGAGCCCGAAACGGCGGCACAACCGCCCTCGCCCTTCGACCCCGACGCCCCCTCGATCACCGGCAAGGTACTGGACGCCCTGTCGGGCAACCCCGTGGCGCAGGTTCTGGTGACGGATGCCGGCGGCGGCTTGCGGGCCTGCAGCGACGAGGACGGAACCTATCGTCTGTCCGTGATACCGGATCGATCGTACACGCTACGCCTCGTCCGGCGCGGCTACGAACCGGTGCAGATCAACGTCTATTCGGGCCCCAAGGGAACCGTTGGCGACGCCTTGCTCCTGCCGGCCCCGGATATGCTGCTCGCGGATTGCCAGGGCACGCCCGCCAAGGCGGAAAGCCCGCCTTGGGCCGGCAAACCCGTCACGATCGCGACCGATGCCAATTCCTCCATCGTCGGCCGGGTTCTCGACGCGATGACCGGCCGGCCCCTGCCCTGGGCCACGATCCGGATCGCTCCCGGCGAGACCACTGTCACGACCAATGAACGGGGGGAATATGTGGCACCGGTGCGGGTCACCGAGGTCGCTTCCGAATTCAAGGTCGCGGTCGAGGCAGAGGATTATGAACAACCCGGCGGCCCGATCGCCGTCACCGTGGGGCGGGACCGCGCGCAATTCGGCGATGTCCTCATGCTGCCGCTCAAACCACCCCCCACGCCCGTCGAACTGACGGAGCGCACCAAGCTGCAGGAATTGCAGGGCCTGCTGACCGACCGGGGATTTTCGCTCGGCACCATCGACGGGGTCACCGGCACGCGTACGCGCCAGGCGATCAGCGACTTCCAGGCGAGCCAGGGCCTCCCCGCCGACGGTACGCCGACGCAGGCACTGCTCGATATCCTGCGCTCGATGGCCCCCGCCCCGGAAGCCGCGGACACGGCAAACGAGGCTCCGCTCGACGTCCGTACCGGGGCCCTCGTTCTGGTCGGCCACGACACGCCATTGGAAGTCCGCACCGGGCCCATCACCCTCACCGGCCATGA
>JAQVKV010000379.1 GCA_028694545.1 Zavarzinia sp.
GTGAGAGGGCTACGGGCGAAAAGGTCCTGAACGAGCGAGTGGTCGGCCAGATGAACCGCATGCTCTCGGCGGTGATCGACGGCGGCACGGGCCATGCGGCGGCCCTGGGCCGGCCGGCGGGCGGCAAGACCGGCACCAGCCAGGATTATCGCAACGCCTGGTTCGTCGGCCTGACCGGCAATCTGGTCGCCGGCATCTGGGTCGGCAATGACGACAATACGCCGATGATCCGGGTGACCGGCGGCGGATTGCCGGCGCGGATCTGGCAGCGCTTCATGACCGCCGCCCTGACCGGCACGGAGGTCGTGCCCCTGCCGGACGGTCCGAGCGATACGGATCGCGGTCTGCTCGACCAGTTGGTGGATTTCCTGGGGGGCGATTCGGGGGGCAGTGATTCGGGCGGAACGAACGCCGGTCCGGCACCCGCAGTCGGCACCGCCGGGACCCCGGCGCGGCCGCGCTCGGGACCGGCGCCGCGGATCGAATACGAGTACCCGACCGGGCGGGACTGACCGCCCCTTCAGGCGTGGGGAGCAGGGCCGTAGCGGTGCAGCGCGGCCCCTTCCGTCTTCAGCCAGTGCCGGGCCTCGTCCACCCGGGGTACGAGCTGCGCGACAAGGGCCCAGAAGCGCGGGGCGTGGCTGAAGACCGAGAGGTGGGCGACCTCATGCGCGACGACATAGTCGAGCACGAAGGCGGGCGCCATCACGAGCCGCCATGAGAACGACAACTCCCCGCGCGGCGAACACGAACCCCAGCGGCTGGAAGGGTCGCGCAGGGTCAGGCTGCGCGCCTCCTTCTCGGTCTGGCCGGCGAAGCGGTCGACGCGATGGCTGATCTCGGACCTTGCCCTTGTTCGCAGGAAATCAGTCACCCGGCGCTGGAAATGGGCCGGATCGCCCGTGATGTTGATGCTGTCATCCTCGATCCAGGCGGCGCCCCGGCGACGCGGCGCACCCGGCGGCACATGGCGCAGGTCATGCGGCGTGCCCAGCAGGGGCACCCTCGCGCCGGCGACGAAGGGGATGCGCGGCGGCAGGCTGGCCAGCCGGTCGGCGATCCAGCCCGTGTTGCCGCGGGCGAAATTCAGGCCTTCGCGTCGGGAAACCCGGGTCGGCAGCGTCAGCACGACCACCTCGCGCCGCTGGTCGAGACGCAGCAGCAGACGGCGCGCCCGATCCGACTTCCGCAATTCGAGCGGCACCGCGCGCCCCTCGATATCGAGAAAGAGATCGTCGTTCACGGTGTGCCTGCTCCTTTGGTGAAAGCCCCGTCGTCCGGACTTCGGTGCTTATTCTAGAGGTCCGCCAGGGGCGGAACCAGCGCGCTTTCGGCGCGGTATGCCTGCCTCGCGCACAGATCCGAATGAACGTTCCGCCTTCCCGCCGAACTCGTTGTTGCTTGGGTCTCCGCTCCGGAAATACACGCGGTACAGCGTGTAATAACAAAAAAAATCGGGAAATTTCGTTCGAAAGCACGGATTGCGTCGTTTCGGAACTGTGCTAGCGTACACGGAATGAACGTTCATTCCGGAAGGTAGGGCAAGGTGACCGTTGATCAGGCGGACCAGGGGGGCGACAGCGCGACGGGGGCGGCGCTGGTGGCACGGGCGGCGGCGCCGTCCAGCCTGCCGGACCGGGCCGCGCGTATCGTCGACGCGGCCCTCGTGCTTTTCGCCGACAAGGGCTTCGACGCGACGGCCATCCCCGAGATCGCGGCGGCGGCCGGGGTCGGCACCGGTACCATCTATCGCTATTTCGAGACCAAGGATGCGCTGGGCAACGCCGTCTGGCAGCAGGCGAAGCGCGCCCTGATGGAGGCGGTCGCCCCGGTCTTCCTGGCGCCGCCGGAAGGGGCGCCGGCGGCAGCCTGCCGCACCCGCTTCATGGCGCTGTGGACCGCCGTGCTCGCCTTCGCCGAGGCCGCGCCCGCCGCCTTCCGCTTCCTCGAATTCCACCACGAGCCTCGTTTCCTCGACCGCCAGAGCCTGCGTCTCGCCGAACAGTCGATGGCGCCACTCCACGCCTATATCGCCGAGGGCCAGGCCCGCGGCTATCTCGCCCCCCTCGATCCGGAAGTGATGACGGCGCTGGTCTGGGGGGCCCTGACCGGCCTCGTCCGCCATGCCGCACTGATGAACCGCCCGCTCGATCCCGCCATGGTGCGCGACAGCGGCGCCACCCTCTGGCGGGCCGTCGTGATCCCCGCCCCCGCCGCGACAACGACAACAGAAGGAGACGCCTCATGACCACGCCACGCCCCCTCGCCCTCGTCACCGGCGCTTCCAGCGGCATCGGCGCGGATCTCGCCCGCGAATACGCCAGGGATGGCCATGACGTCGTCCTCGTCGCGCGGACGGAAAGCGCGCTGGCCAGCCTCGCCGACGAGATCACGCGGGACTTTGGCGTCACCGCGACGGTGATCCCCGCCGATCTCTCCGACCCGGCGGCGCCGCGCAACCTGTTCGACGAGATGGCGGCACGTGGCCTCACCGTGGACGTGCTGGTCAACAATGCCGGCTTCGGGGACGGCAAGCCCTTCGCGGCTTCGGATCACGCCAAGACCATGGGCATGATCCAGGTGAATATCGCCGCCCTGACCGACCTCATGCATGCCTTCCTGCCCGGCATGGTGGAGCGGCGGCGCGGCAAGGTCCTGAACGTCGCCTCGACCGCCGCCTTCCAGGCCGGGCCCGGCATGTCGGTCTATTGCGCCACCAAGGCCTATGCCCTTTCCCTGTCCGAGGGCGTGGCCGAGGAACTGAAGGGCACGGGGGTGACCGTCACCGCCCTGTGCCCCGGGCCGACGCGCACCAATTTCATGGATGTCGCCGATGTCGCGGACAATGCCCTGTTCAGCAAGGGGCGCGTGCCCGTGATGACGGCGGCCGAGGTCGCGCGCATCGGTTTCAGGGCGGCGAAGGCCGGTCAGGTTGTCGTCGTGGCCGGGCTCCTCAACCAGATCGGTGCCTTTGCCCCGCGGATCACGCCGCGTTCCGTCATGCGCAAGGTAACCGGCCGCCTGCTGGCGAGCGGGCGTCACTGAAAAAAAGCGCGTCACATGCCCGCCGCCTCTTGCACAGGGGGGCGGCGGACCCCCAAGATGGAAAAAACGAACATGCCCGGAACCAACGGGCGACCATCAGGGGGGAAGTGGATATGACCGTCGAGTCCATCCTGAAGCACAAAGGGTCGGAAGTGGTCACCGTCGGGCCCGGCGATACGCTGGAAGCGACGGCGAGCGTGCTCTACAGTCGCAAGATCGGTGCTGTCGTGGTGCAGGACGCGGCCGGCAACGTCGTCGGCGTCCTCTCGGAACGTGACATCGTGCGTGGTATCGCCCAGGGCGGTGCCTCCTGCCTGTCGCGCCCGGTGAAGGATTTCATGTCGGGCACCGTCGTCTCGTGCCGCATGCATGATACGGTGATCGAGGTCACGGGCCGCATGTCGGACCGGCGCATCCGTCACCTGCCGGTGATCGAGAACGGCAAGCTGGTCGGCATGATCTCCATCGGCGACGTGGTCAAGCGTCGGATCGACGAAGCCCTGCTCGAAGCGGACGAGTTGCGCCGTTATATCGCCACCGGCTGATCGCGGCGCGGGAGCACCTATCACTCATCATGAATTCCGGTTTTCGTCCGCCGGCCACGCCCGGTCTTCGCAGTGACGCGGAAGGTGTCTTGCGCCTTGGCCTCGACGGGGCCGAGGCGATGCTGGCCCTGCTCGAGACCAGCCACCTCGAGATCCTGGAGGCGCTACAACCCTTCTGGCTGCGCGGTACCTCGCCGTTGGCGCCGGCCGCCCGTCTTGCCTACCGCGCGGGCCGGGCGCTCAATGGCGTGGTTGCGCGCGGGCTGCGCCTCGGCCTCTCCGCATTGCCGCCCATCCCGCCGCTGGC
>JAQVKV010000380.1 GCA_028694545.1 Zavarzinia sp.
TCGTGAACGAGGTGGTGTGGCGCAATTTCACCACCGATACCTGGGTGGACTTCAAGGTCTTCGGCATCATGCCGATCACCATCGTCTTCACCTTCGCCCAGATGCCCCTGATCCTGAAGCACCAGATCCCCGAAGAGCAGGTGGCGGAGTAACGACTCCCGTTGCCCTGGCGCAAGTTTGTGGGGGACGGCCGAGGCCGCCCCCACAAGGCTCAGAACCCGACGCTGACGCCCGAGGTGATCGTGTTGCCGAGGCCCCCGTCCATGCCGATGTCGAGGTCGTAGCCGACGAACCAGCCGACCGCGTCGAAGGCACCCTGGGCGCGCAGTCCCAGCGTCACCGTCTCGGTCTCGCTTGACGGCACATCGACCGCGGTGCCGGCACTCCCCGCGACACCGGCAAGGCGCAGGTTCGCCGCGTCGGCCTCGCTGTCCAGTACCCAGTTGTAGATGGCGCGGCCTGTCAGGCTGAGCCCGTCGAGGGGCAGGATCGCCTCGGCGCCGAAGCCGGCGTTGGTCTGGCTGAAGCTGCGCGACGGATAGACGATGTTGCCGCCGGCGGCGCCGGTTTCGACATAGCCGTCGACCTCGCCCGCCACGCGGGCCAGCGAGACGACGGGGCCCGCCACCACGCCGCCCAGCGGCAGGTGATAGGCGGCCTCGGTGCTGAAGACATGAGCGGTCGCGTCGGTCTCCCCGGTACCGGTGAGACCATAGGCGCCCGGCCGCCACAGCTTGTCGAGGCTCATCGGGACATAGCCGTAGGCGGCCGAGAGCGAGAAGCCCCCGACGACATATTGGCCATATGCCGAGATCGAATAGCCGTCGTGATCGGCGCGATAGCCGTTGTCGGTCTCGTCGCTGCCGCCATGGGCACCCACGGCGACACCGACCGTGAAGCCGCCGCCGATCGCAAGATCGACACCGATCGTGCCGGCGTAGGTCTCGGTGTCGGTGCCAATGTCCCCGTCCTCGATATCGCCGAAGGCATAGAGGCCCGACGTCCAGAGACGCGCGCCCCGCCCCTCGCCCGCCTTGGTGCGTGCGCCGAGCCCGGTCATGGCGTCGCCGCGCAGAACCGATAGATGGGTGGTGACCGGGCCGACACCCTGCAGCGCGCCGGCGGCGAGCGCCTGATCGACCAGGCTCATCTGCGCGGCGCCCGTTGTCGTCATCGCCATTTCGAACAGCGGATCGATCGCCGTCGGCAGGGTCAGGCGGAAGGCCATGATCATCGTGTCGTTTTCGAGCCCGGCGTCATAGGTGTAACCGGGCATGACGCCGCTCTGGGTCAGGAAATCATTGTCGTTGGCGACGAAGAGGATGAAGTCCTGCGGATTGGCCTCGTCCAGCGCCGGCAGCAGGGCCATTGCTTCCCATTTCTCGGAAAGGGTCAGGGAGGTGCCACCGACCGGGCTCGCGGTATCGATGTTCATGCCGAATTTGGCGAGCTGGGTCGTATTCAGCAGATTGACCAGCTCGGCCGATTGCACCGGCGTGATGGAGGGATCGAGCAGCTTGCCGGTCGAGACCGGCGTCGCCGAGGTTTCATAATCCGTGCCGGCCAGGTTGGTCGCGCCCGCCGTGTCGACCAGCAGGATCGACTTGAAGATTTCGGGGGTGGCGCTTTCGGTACCGTGACCGGCGCTGTCGCGCGCCAGCACCAGGAACTGGTGGTCGTTGATCGCCAGCACCTCGCTCTGCGCCGCCGTCTTGTTCACGGCGCCGCCCGAACCCTTGTCGTCGACCAGCGGGAGCTGGAGCACGTAATGTTCGACCGGATCGGCCGGGGTCGGGCTTTCCGAGAGATCGTAGACGAGAATTCGGGTATTGCCCCGATTGGAGGCGTTGCCGGCGCCGTCCTGGATCGTGGCGCTCTGCAGCACGGCGACCAGCTTCTTGCCGTCGGGAGTCAGCGCGACCGCTTCCATACCCTGGTTGTTGCGTCGGCCCGTGTCGGGCACCGCAGTCGAATTGTAGTTCACTTCGCCGTCGGTGATCGGCAGCAAGGCCGCCGGCGGCGCGATGAAGCCGATCATGTGGCCGTCGGCCGCGAACAGATAGATACCGGCGGTATATTCGTCGCCGACATAGAAGCTGCCATCCGGCAGGAAGGCTACCGCCTCGGCGTCAAGTGTCACCTGTCGCGTGCCGGCCCCTTCCGGACTCGGCAGGATGTGGCCGTCCTGCACGATGGTGCCGGCCGCCGGATCAAGGCCCGTGGTGGCGACGCCGTTGAAATCGGTCAGCGCGATGCCGGTGCCCGTCGGCGTCAGCACGATCTGGCTCTGAGACGCGACATCGGCCGGCAGGTCGGGGCCACTGTAGGGGGTGAGGCTCAGGTCGAACTGGACCAGACGACCCTGGTAGTCGGAGTACAGGGTACCGGCGTTGTAGCCCCGGTCCGGCAGGGAATAAAGCGTGCCGGCATAGCCGTCACCGACCTTGCGCCAGGTCGAGGCGTCGATCGCCATGCCCGAGAAGGAACCGAGCGTGGTGCCCATGAAATCGATCGTCGAAGCCGATACCCGCCCCATGCCGAGGAGGCCGTGGTTGGTGAAAATGTCACCGTTCATGGTCACGGAAACCGCGCCCGCCGCCGTCTCCGTATGGGCGGTGGTGAATTCGGACGAGGCGGCCGACGCCGACGCCATGCCGGCACAAAGGGCCGCGACGGCGCAGGCGCCGCGCAACGCGAAACGAGACATGAGACTTCCCCCCCAGGACCGATATCCGGTGCCGCTTTATGCGCCCGATAGACGACAGCGGGATGGCGGTTCCGGGTCAGGACGATGAAGGCCCCGATCGGGAAAAGGAGATCAGAACGACGGCAAGCGGCGGCCGTCATCTCCCGGCGGATTGCCGAAAGGAGCGAAATCCGCCCGCCCCTGGACCCGCAGCCAGTCCCGCAGCGCCCAATGGACCGACGGGAAGGCGAGGTCGGCCCAGGGGATTTCGTCATAGGCGAAGAGGCGGGCCTCCAGGCTCTCGATGCCCGGCGCGAAATCGGGCCTCGTCAGGATGGCGCGATGGATCATCTGCACCTGCGAGATGCGGGGAATGGAATAGACGGCAAGAAGCGCGTCGATGGCGATATGGGCGCCCGCCTCCTCGTGCACTTCCCGCGCCGCGCCCTCGGCCACCGATTCGCCTTCCTCCATGTAGCCGGCCGGTATGGTCCAGAAGCCGGTACGCGGCGGGATCGCCCGGCGCACGAGCAGGATGCGCCCCTCGTGGCTGACCACGGCGCCGACGATGATCTTCGGATTCACATAATCGACGAAGCCGCAGGCGCGACAGACCCGGCGCTCGCGATCGTCCCCTTCGGGCACGGTCAGATGGAAATCGTGGCAATGGCCACGATCATCCGGAAGATCGAATTCCTCGCTCATGGCCGGAATTGTCGGGGCTGGCCCGCCCCCGGGCAAGCGCCGATTAGACCGAGAGGTCGATCAGTCGGCCAAGGCCCGGCTGCAGCGGCCGGGTCGTCGTGCCCGGCACCTCGCGCTGAGGCACCGTGCCGCGCGACCGCTCCTCGCCGCCGACGCGGATATCGACGCCGGAAGAGACCCGGGGCACCGCCTCCGCTGTCTGGACCGGGGCGGCCGGCGCCTCGCCCGCGCTGCGGTTCGGCACGCGCGATCCCGTCCCCCCCTGCTGCAGGGAGGCAAGGGCTGACAGGATGGCGGGGCTCGGCTTGATTTCCATGATGGCGTAGCTTTACCGGCGGCCCCTTAACGAGTGCTTAACGAAACATCAACGGGCCGGCAGCCGCGCCCTTGCCGCCGCGAGGCCGGCGGAGATGTCCGCATCGCCCGGCTTCAGCGCGGCCGCCTTTTCCCAGGCGTCGACCGCGTCCGCCGGGCGCCCCAGCACGTCGTAGGCCCGCGCGAGGCG
>JAQVKV010000381.1 GCA_028694545.1 Zavarzinia sp.
CACGGCCGCACCCAGGATCTTTCCGCTCTTGCTCATGGTCTTCCTGCCTTTTCTGTGCCTGCGCCGAATACCCCCTCGGCGCCGGCAGACCTTGCCCCGGATCACCTCCCGGGCAAAGCCCAAATGGCCGCCAGGGTGACGGCCGTCACGCCGTCGGAGGCCAAAAGAAAAGGCCGGCGGGTTGCCCCGCCGGCCTCGTGCCCGAACAGGCTGCTGCCGATTATTCGGCGGCGGCGGCCAGCTTGGCGGTCTGGTAGAAGGTCTCGCCCTTGGCGGCCATGTCGCGCAGAAGCTGCGGCGGCGTGTAACGCTTGCCGTACTTCCCGGCGAAACCGTCCGCCATCTTCACGAATTCGGCGACGCCGATCCGGTCGATGTAGGACAGCGGGCCACCAGTCCAGGGCGCGAAACCCCAGGCCAGGATCGAGCCGACGTCGGCGTCACGCACGTCGGTCGTCACCTGTTCCTCGAAGCAGCGGGCGGCTTCGACGGCCTGGCGAACGAGCAAACGCTCGCGGATTTCCTTGATCAGCGCGGGCGAGCCTTCCGCGATCTTCACCGGGGCGAGATCGGCGAGACCTTCCCACAGGTACTTCTTGCCGTCGGACGGATATTCGTAGAAGCCCTTGCCGTTCTTGCGACCATAACGGCCGAGCTTCACGACCAGGGTCTCGACGATATCGTCGGCCTTGGTGGCCTCATAGGCATCGCCCAGGTCCTTGCGGGTCTGGGTACGGACCTTGTGACCGAGGTCCAGCGCCACGTCGTCGTTCATCTCCAGCGGACCACGGGGCATGCCGGTGGCGCGGCCCACGTTGTCGATAATGGCCGGCGCGATGCCTTCCGCCAGCATCTCGATGCCTTCGTTGACATAGGTACCGAAGCAGCGGCTGGTGTAGAAGCCACGGCTGTCGTTGACGACGATCGGGGTCTTCCGGATCTTCTTGACGTAATCCATGGCGACCGCAAGGGCGCGCTGGTCCGTCTGCTTGCCCATGATGATCTCGACCAGCATCATCTTGTCGACGGGCGAGAAGAAGTGGATGCCGATGAAGCTCTCGGGGCGCTTGGACGCCTCGGCCAGGCCGGTGATCGGCAGGGTCGAGGTATTGGAGGCATAGATCGCCGTCTCCGGGATCACCGCTTCGGTCTTCTTCGTGGCTTCCGCCTTGACGTCACGGTTCTCGAACACCGCCTCGATCACCAGGTCGCAACCGGCGAGATCGGCATGGTCCGCCGTGGTCTTGATCAGGGCGAGGTGCTTTTCCTTCTTCTCGGGGGTCGAGCGGCCGCGCGAGATCGCCTTGTCGAGCAGGTTGGTCGAATAGGCCTTGCCCTTCTCCGCCGCCTCGATGGTCTGATCCAGCAGCACGCATTCGATGCCGGCCGCCGCCGAGACATAGGCGATGCCGGCACCCATCATGCCGGCGCCGAGAATGCCGAGCTTCTTCACGTCGGTCTCGGGCTGGTCCTTCGGACGGCGGGCGCCCTTGTTCAACTCCTGCATGGAAATGAACAGGGTGCGGATCATGTTGCCGGCGGTCGGATCCAGCAGCAGCGAGACGAAGTAACGGGTCTCGATGCGCAAGGCAGCCTCGAACGGCACCTGCAGGCCTTCGTAGACGCAGGACAGGATCGCCTTGATCGCCGGGTAGTTGCCAAAGCTCTCCTTGTGCGACATGGCGATGCCGCCCATGAAGGTCTGGGCGCCACCGGGGCTGTAGACCGCGCCGCCGGGGATCTTGAACTTCTTGTCGTCCCACGGCTGGGCGCTGACGGGCGTACCCATCAGATATTCCTTGGCGCGGGCGAGAAGCTGATCGGCCGGAACGACCTCGTTCACGATGCCTTCGGCCAGCGCCTTCTTCGGGTCCAGCTCCTTGCCCTGCAGCAGCAGCGGCAGCGCCTTGGCGATGCCGATGATGCGGGGCAGGCGCTGGGTGCCGCCGGCGCCCGGCAGCAGGCCGACCTTCACTTCCGGAAGGCCGAGCTTGGTCTTCGGATTGTCGGCGGCGATACGATAGTGGCAGGCCAGCGTGATCTCGAGACCGCCGCCGAGCGCGGTGCCGTTGATCGCGGCGACGAAGGGCTTACCGCCCGTCTCGTAACGGCGGAAGATCTTCTGCAGCGTGCCCGAATTCTCGGTCAGGTATTTCGCGTCCTTCGGGCCGAAGGCGGTCTTCACCAGCATGTCGAGATCGGCGCCGGCAAGGAAGGCATCCTTCGCCGAAGTGATGATGACCCCCTTCACCTTTTCGTCCGCGATCGCCCTTTCGGTCGCCTCCGCGAAATCCTTGATGGAGGACTCGTTCAGCACGTTCATGGAACGGCCGGCCATGTCCCAGGTGATGGTGGCGATACCGTCGGCGTCGACGTTGTAATTGATGTTGTTGCTCATGGCTTTCCTACCTCGCCGATCAGACGCGCTCGATGATGGTGGCGGTGCCCATGCCGGCGCCGACGCACAGGGTGATCAGGGCGGTGTTCAGGTCGCGGCGTTCCAGCTCGTCGAGCACGGTGCCGATGATCATGCCGCCGGTCGCGCCCAGCGGATGGCCCATGGCGATGGCGCCGCCGTTCACATTCATCTTCTCGTGCGGCACGTCGAGCGCCTGCATGAAGCGCAGCACCACGGCGGCGAAGGCTTCGTTCAGCTCGTAGAGGTCGATGTCGCTGGCCTTCATGCCGGCGCGCTTCAGGGCGCGTTCGGCGGCGGCCGAGGGGCCGGTCAGCATGATCGAGGGTTCGGAACCGATCGAGGTGAAGCTGCGGATGCGGGCGCGCGGGCGGATGCCGGCGGCGTCCGCCGCTTCCTTGCTGCCGACGAGAACGGCCGAGGCGCCGTCGACGATACCCGACGAGTTACCGGCGTGGTGAACGTGGTTCACGCGCTCCACTTCCGGATAGCGCAGCTGGACGACGCCGTCGAAGGCCATCTCGCCGAACATGGCAAAGGAGGGCTGCAGCGCGGCGAGCGACTGCATGGTCGCGTCCGGGCGCATGTGCTCGTCATGGTCCAGGATGGTCAGGCCGTTGATGTCCTTCACCGGCACGACCGAATTCTTGAAATAGCCGTTGTCCCAGGCGTGCTTGGCGCGCTTCTGGCTTTCGACGGCATAGCCATCGACGTCATCGCGCGAGAAGCCGTATTTCGTGGCGATCAGGTCGGCCGAAATGCCCTGGGGCGCGAAATAGGACTTGAAGGCGATCTGCGGATCCATCGGCCAGGCGCCGCCCGAGGTGCCCATGGGCACGCGCGACATGGCTTCGACACCGCCGCCGATCGACATCGGGCTCTGGCCCGACATGACCTGCGCCGCCGCCATGTTGGTGGCTTCGAGGCCCGAGGCGCAGAAACGGTTCACCTGCACGCCAGCGGTCGTCTCGGCGTAATCGGCGTTCAGGACGGCGATACGCGCGATGTCCGCGCCCTGCTCGCCCACCGGCTCGACGCAGCCGAGGATGACGTCCTCGACCATTTCGGTGTCGAGGTTGTTGCGATCGCGTATCGCCTTCAGCACCGTGGTGGCAAGATGAAGGGAGGTCACCTCGTGCAGGCTGCCGTCCTTCTTGCCCTTGCCGCGCGGCGTGCGCACCGCGTCGAGGATATATGCGTCGGCCATTGTTGCTCTCCTCACGTGAAGTCTTGTTTGTTTCCCCGGAAAGCCCTTCCCGCTGCTCGTCATCCCGGCGGATGCCGGGATCTTCCGCGGGAAAGGCCCTCTCGTCACGAGGTCCCGGCCTCCGCCGGGACGACGCCGCAAGTGGTCACAGCATGCGGCTGATCAGTTCCTTCATGATCTCGTTGGTGCCGCCGTAGATCTTCTGGATGCGCCCGTTCACGAACATCTGCGCGATCGGATATTCCATCATGTAACCATAGCCGCCATGAAGC